>JAIRMH010000292.1 GCA_031258835.1 Tannerella sp. | reverse complement strand
GTCCATAGTGACGATAGATTATCTCTGTCTCACAGTAAGGGATGCGGGGCGGCCGTTGATGCAGATGCTCCTTCTTTATAATTTCGTAAGGATAATCCACGTCCAGGCTGAAATCAGCCATGATGGCCAGGTGATCCCACAGGATATGCTTGAAATCATTGACGTCCCTCAGGTGGGGAAACAAATTTCCCATTATACTGATAATCGCGTTCGCACAACAATTGCGTTCTTCGCGGTTTTCTACCGTCAGGCAGTGGTCTACCATGTTCTGAATGTTGCGGCCATATTCAGGAAGAGCCATGGGTTTCGCGTTTGTGTTATACTTCATCTTTTATTTTTTCATCAATATTTTACGGTGCAAAAATAGGTATTTATATTGGCTTTTACTATTTTTGCACGGGTAAAAATAAAAATCCGGGTAATGGAAAAGATATATGTTGAAGGCGAAATTAACAATGTGCGAGTCGGAATGTGTCAGATAAACCTTTCCGATACGGTTATTGAAACGGATAGCGGTAAGATTGCAAAGAAAAATAATCCCGTGATTGTGTACGACACTTCCGGCGCTTACGGAGACAGTGCGTTTAAGACTGATTTTCCGGAAGCGCTTCCCCGTATACGTAAGTCATGGTACGCTCGCCGCAAGGATATTGTGCTTAAGGCGGGCAATAAAAGCGACGTGTTCCGGAAGATATCCTTTTGTGCAAAGGCGGGGAAATGTATCACACAAATGTATTATGCGAAAAAACGCATGATAACTCCTGAAATGGAATATGTCGCGATACGTGAGAATCAACAGGTGGAGGCGCTTGGCCTGAAGTCGTACATTACTCCGGATTTCGTTCGCAAGGAAATTGCTGCCGGACGCGCCGTTATCCCGGCAAATATCAATCACCTGGAGCTTGAGCCGATGATCCTGGGCCGCCGTTTCCGGGTAAAGATAAACAGTAATCTATGCATGGGTAAATTTTTCACGAAGAATGATTTCGAAAAGATACGCCTTAACTGCTGCCTTGGTGCAGATACGCTTATGGACATATCATGTACGGAATCTCCCGTCACAACACGCGAATACTTAGTTCGCAATTCGCCGGTTTCTGTCGGTACACCTCCGTTGTACCATGCGCTGGCAAGGGCGGGAGGCAAGGTGGCCGAACTGTCGTGGGAGCATTACCGCAGCACTCTTGTAGAACAGATGGAGCAGGGCGTTGATTTTATTTCCGTACATGCAGCGATGAAACGCAGGCATCTTGCGCTGACTTCGCACAGGCTTACGGGCATCGTTTCCCATGCGGGAAAAATCCTCGCCGAATGGATGAACATACATGGGGAGGAGAATTTCCTGAATACACATTTCCCGGAGATCTGTGAGATTGTATGTTCGTACGACGCCGTCATATCGCTGGGAAGCGGATTGCGCCCCGGTTCAATATACGATGCGAATGACGAGGCACAGTTTGCCGAACTTGCCGAAATGCGGGAACTCATCGAAACCGCATGGAAATACCATGTCCAGGTTATGGTCGAAGGTCCGGGGCATATACCGATGAACAAGATCGAAGCCTATATGAAAGAGTTCCAGTATGCATGCAAGGGGGTTCCGTTTTTTTCGCCGGGAATGGTCACTTCCGATCTGGCGGTCGGGCATGAACATAACGCCACGGTCACGGGAGGCGCTCAAATGGCGTGGTACGGCGCTTCGCTTATCGGCGGGCTTAAAAGCCAGGCCGGCATAACGGACATGGAACGTATGCAGAGCGATTTGCTGAGTTATAAGATCGCCGCTCATTCGGCCGATCTGGCCAAAGGGCATCCCGGCGCCCAGGTGCGCGATAATGCGTTTAGCAAAGCGAAGCAGGAAAACCGTAAGAAAGACTGCCTGAAACTGTCGTTCGGTAATATTTACTACCGGTGAGGGAACCGGCCTCTCATCCGTGTTTGCTTATTTGGAATCTTTAAGCAGAAATTCTTTGATGATTTTCTCAAACGATTCGCGCGGCATAACTCCTGTGGTTGCTTGAGGCTTGTCTCTTTCAGGAATAAAAAGGTACATCGGTATACTGCTCACACCGAAAACACGGGCTAATTCTTTTTCCCTGTCGACGTCGATCTTATATACGATAAGTTTTCCCTTATATTCGGCTGCGAGCGCCTTTAAGATCGGCGCTACCCTTCTGCACGGACCGCACCAGTCTGCATAAAAATCAATAATACAGGGAAGCGCACCCTCGTAAACCCATTCTTCCGGGTGTTTTTCGTAATTGTACACTTTTGCCAGAAAGTCGGCCTTGTTTAACACTACAATCGTGTCCGGAGCGGCTGTTGCCTCTGTTGAATTTTCCGGATGTGAAAACAGGCTTCCGGCAGGAAACCACAGAACTGCAAATATCAGTATAAATTTTAGAGTCTTCATTGATAAATAATTGAAATGAATGATTGAGTGTGCAAACTTACATGAAAATTTCGAGATTTCTATGATTTTTCATTCCATTTTTCTGCTTTGCTCCGGTATTGCTTCACAACCTAACGACCGACATCTCTTTTTTGTACGGAGGCATGCGAAATAAATAACATGTAATAATGTCACATAATGTTACCAAAAAGCCGGCTACACTGTGTATTTTTGTCCACAGAGTCTCCGGGAAGCCAGCTACACTATGTATTTTTGTCCACAGAGTCTCCAGGACGCCAGCTACACTGTGTATTTTTGTCCACGGAGTCTCCGGGACGCCAGCTACACTATGTATTTTGGTCCACGGAGTCTCCGGGAAAGAAAATACACAGTGTAGCCGGTTTTTTTGACTCTCCCGTTAAGATTCCGGCAC
>JAIRMH010000322.1 GCA_031258835.1 Tannerella sp. | reverse complement strand
GTCTAATTTACCGTCTGCGGCTAAAAGGTTACCGGATTGACACGAAAAATCGGACGGTGTACGAAAAGGAGAGTTTTCGCGCTTTCGCGCCTCCATGCCTGTTCCGGCTGGTCGATGAGTTTCACTTTGTAATACAATTAGAAATAAGATGAAAACATTGAAAGAAGGCAGTATCGTAGAAGTTAACAGAAAATTCTACGTCGTAAAAAAGGCGCTCGCGGGACGCTGTGTCGGCTGCGCGGCGTTCGAGAAAGTAAACCTGTGCAATACGCTTCCGTATTGCGGAGATATTATGTTTCAGGATTATATAATATTTCAGAAACAGGATCAGAATTTACAGAATTTTAGAATTAAACAGAATAAATGAATATGGATATGGATATACAAGAATTGTCGAAAGAAGAAAAACTGCGAGTGATAGACACTATCCTCGCCGCTTGGAAACGTTATGGGATGGAAGGCTATATCTGCAATGAAATCGTGTTTCTTTGCCTTCCTGAAGCCCTCACTACTCATCGTACAACCGATTTGGCGCTTACCCTGATGCCCGAATTGAGGTTCATAAAAGCCCCTCAAATATATATCTACCGTGAGTACGGGTGGTTCGGGCGTCCGAAACGGTATCCGGAACGCCGAACGGAGGCGCTGCGGCGGCTAAAAAAACTAATTGAGGGTCAGAATTTGGATCAGAATTTTCAGAATTTTAGAATTAAACAGAATGATGGAAGAGAAGGAAAATATTAAGTTCATCAAACTGATATTTGTCGTGGTATGTATAAATATTGTCGCTATTGGTTTGGGATTGACAGGTCTTAGCGGAATAGTTTTTCTTCTAAAATGGATTGTAAGCATAATCAAAATTTACGGAGTTTTAAAGTGATGAAAATAAATTACAAGCAAATCTATTACCTGTTGAACAACATCCCCAACCCGGGCGGGATAGATATAAAGGAACGGTTGGGGATATGGGTATCGAAGGTTTCGAACGGTCGAACGTCGACAGTGTTGGAACTCGATGAGGTCGAACTGCGACAAATGATTGTCGAAATGCAGGAGACGGCGCGCCGGTGCAATCCGGAATTGGTGAAATTGGAGACCTGGCGACGTCGGGTAATCAAAGCAATATGCGAATATCATTCGCTGATGGGCTACTACAAGAACCTGACAGACGATGAACGCGTGCTGTTGGCAAAAGGCGAGGCTGTGCGCGCTAAGGGAAGAGGCGACGAGGGCGGGGGCAACGAGGTCCCCACGTCGGCGAAACTGCAGACGTCGATAGCATTCAACCGAATTTCGGTTAGCGAATTGCAGGCTCTGTATAATGCGAAAATCCGTCAAAACCGGATTGTTCGAAAAGCAAATAAGGCATTTGAGGAGGATTTACGATTGTAGATTTACGATTGTAGATTTGGGCGATGCCGGCTGGTAAATCCCGGCTGGCGTCAGCCCAATCAAAAATCGTAAATCAAAAGTCAAAAATAAAAAGGATTATGAATTTAAAGGAATTGACAAAAGAAGAAAAAGCGGCTCTGCTGGAAGAATTGGAAGCGGAGCGTAAGGCTGATGCAGCCCGTGTGGCTGCGGAACGTGAGACGTACAAGAATCTGGTAGATTCGACGGTACGCGAACAGGTGAAACGGTTGCGCGATGTCAGCCGGCTGATACTCGAAGCGAAAAGCGAAGTGTTCGAGGCGTTCGAGACTGTGAAATCGCTGAAGTCGGAACTGTATGGCGTCCGCGACAGTCAGCAGACGCATTCGTTCACGACAGCCGACGGGACATTGAGTATCACCATCGGCAACCGCGTGAACGAAGGCTGGGACGATACGGTCAACACCGGTATCACAAAAGTGCAGACGTTTTTACAGACGCTGGCTAAGGACGATAATTCCGCCGCGCTGGTCGAAACGGTAATGCGCCTGCTTGCGCGCGACCGGAAAGGCAACTTGAAGGCGTCGAAGGTACTGGAACTCGACAAACTTGCAGCAAAGGTCGGCGACGCGGAGTTTCTCGACGGGATACGGATAATCAAAGACGCATACCGCCCTGTGCCAACATGTCAGTTCGTCGAAGTGTCGATGAAAGACGGACATGGCGTATGGAAAAATTTGCCTCTGTCGATGAGCGCAACGAGGGAAGTTAAAAACTAAAAACTAAAAACTAAGAGTTAAGAGTTAAGAGATTTATTTGTATTAAAATTGTAATTAATTATGTCAGTATTATTAAAAGCCAAAGAACTCGCAGGCGGAGTTTTTAACGGCAGGGATTTAGAAAAAATCATGGTCGGGACACAACAGGTTTGGCCCGAGGAGGAGGAGCCGCCAACGCCTCCAACGCCGCCGCCAACGGAGGAGGAAATAGATATAGTCGTTGTATTTAATTACCCTGAAGGTTGGCTGGGATATATGGAGATACCGTTTATGCCCGGAGATCCGGATGAGGGCGGATATTATGTAATCTATCCCGGGACGCGCTTAATTAGTGACGTCAGTAATTCTGCAACATTTCAAATGTATATGTCTTATAACAACACTGAAATGTCAGGAGATATGCCACTCAATGGCGGGTATTATACACTTGGCTCAACAGCATATTTCTATACTTACGGTATAGTCAACAGCAGGGTAACTTTAACATTTGAAGAATGGAGTTAAGAGTTATGAGAATAGTTTACAATAATATTATTCCTTTTCGGGGATTTACGGCGATGATGCTTTTCGGGGTTATCTTTGCCCGTAAGAGCGCCAAGCCACTGTCGGCACGGACATTGAACCACGAAGCAATACACGCGGCACAGGCGCGCGAATGCGGCGGATATGTGTTCTTCTATCTGAAGTATCTTATGCAGTGTATACGGTATGGCTACCGTAATTGCCCGTTCGAACGCGAAGCTTACGATAACGAAGACAACATGCATTATTTAGAGTTAAGAGTTAAGAGTTAAGAGTGGGCGATGCCGGCTGGTAATTCTGAAAATTCTGATTCAGACTACGGCTGGCGTCAGCCCAATCAAAAATCGTAAATCAAAAGTCAAAAATAAAAAAGACAAAAAAGACGATGAAAAAGTATGTAATGACTTCGCCGGCGTTTGAAGGCGAAATAATTTTTGGGTTCGACGGGGAAACGGGACTGTTGCGGGAGTTGGAGGTTCCGGTAGAACTGGGACAGATGCAACACTCGTTTCTGATGCGTCACCTTCCGGCGACAACAGTAGAGATGCGGAAATTCCAAATTCTGCTGAAGGAAATGAAAAGCCCGGCGAAGATAAAGGAAAT
>JAIRMH010000149.1 GCA_031258835.1 Tannerella sp. | reverse complement strand
AGTATGTCGTTTGCCAACACATCGATCAGTACCGTACCGTAACGGGGCACGACGGCCAGATCTTCGCGTGGCAGAAATATCGCTGCCTGCAGGTAGTTGTCCGCCCAGTTGCATTCTCTCATGACGCCCGGCTTCAGTTCACCGTTATTCAGCAAGCCGTCGCCGACAATGATATGGTATATGTCGCTGGCCTGGGGAACGGTATACGTGTATGCGACAGTGTCGCCGGGGTAAATGGTTTTGTCGACGGTTGCGGGAGACGGGTTTAAACTCGTCGTGGTCGTGCCATTGTCCCAGTAGATGCTGATCGGCGTATGGTTGTCCAGCGAGGCGTTGCCTGTATTTGTTACCATGAAAGTCAATTTGCCCTGGCCGCCGGAAACGGTGATGCGCGCGTTGATGATTTTGGCGTCGGGCGTGTATACAATCGAACGGATCACCTCTTTGCCGTTGTCCGCCTTAAAACTCGCCGAAATCACGGCTTGCATGATGTTGCTGTTGTAGGTATACGTTGGATTGGCATCGGCATCGTTTATGTAAAAACAATAGTCGGGATCCAGCGGATGGAAAGTGACCGGCGGCGTCTGAAGATTTTTATTTATCTTCATCGGATGATAATGGAACTGGTTCCATACGGCCGGCGCTGGGGCCAGATCGCTGTTTGCGCCTCCTACGACAAGTATGTAGCCTTTGGTATTGCCTGCTCCTCCCCTGGAGCGCCCTATTACGATCATATCTGCCGAGCCGTCGTTATCCACATCCGCAATGCTCGGATATTCGTAAGCCGTATATGACAGACATGGCGTTTTCATACGGATCACATTCGGATCGGTTTCGTCGAGCATCACAAACGATTTTTTTGCCGACAGGATACGCAATGTCTGTTCATCGCGGTAACAAATCTCGTTCGTGCCGTCGTTGTCGAAATCGAACAGCGAAAAACCGGTATTAACCGAGCGATCTTCATGTTCCAGCATAAACGACACTTTAAGACGGTCGTTGATGCCTGTTCCGTTGAGGTCCCAGGTAAATGAAATCAGACAGCCTTCCACATTGTTTTTGGATAGCGACATGTTTTGAGTAATCAGCCCGTCACCGCCATTGGCTTTCTGAACATTCGGATGCACCGGGATATTCGTCATGTTTGGCGTGGACTCGGACGCATTGAAAGGTCGCCCGCAAATCATGGAAATTTCCGGCAGTTTTTTACCGTTCTGCTCTTTTCCGTCAATATCTCCGATATAAAGATACGAAGAGTATCCCCAGTCACCGTGAGCATTATCTGCCCGAAAAGTCACTGTCGCCACGGTTTTACCTGTATTGTTCTGAAAATCCGGTTTCCAGACCTTCAATGTGAAATTCTTTATGTCATGCTGGGAGATTACGTTGCAGGTCTGCACCACGATTTCGGCTTTCCCGTCGCCGTCTATATCGGCCACGGCCGTGCGACCATCCGGGATTTCAGTATGATTCAGTATTTTATATGAACCCGGCGTCGAAGTCACATCAATGTCATAATATATTTTCCCGCCGGCAATATAATCGTATTTCCCGTCGCCGTCAATATCATAGATGGACGGAAAGGCAACGGACGATTCGTAATAGGTGTCATTATGGCTTTTGCCGTTTCTCTCACCTGTCCAGGGGACAAGACAGAAAGAACCGATGTAAGCCGTTTTAGTTGTCGTTTCCGACGGATTTTTGCCTAAATCTTCCAGTTTCATGATATATGCACCGGTCTTCGCATTATATATTTTATTGTATACGATAAGTTCCGGCGTGCCGTCTCCGTTTATATCCACAATATGAGGAATCGGATAGTCATAATTTCGGCTGGCGTCGCCGTCCGCTATTCCACTGTTATTCTTTCCCCAGGCGTCATACCGCACACTTGTTTTCCATTTTTGTGAAAGAGTGAACTTGGTTTTGTCGACGATTTCGAACGAAGCGATTTGTTTTCCGTAATTGCTGCTGCTGGTGGTGGACGTACTGTTGAAGCAAACAATGATTTCTCCCAATCCGTTTCTGTCGGCATCTATCAGCGCGAGTTGACACGGTGAGCCATGAAATCCGTCCACACAGTGCTCCACTTTAGCAGGAAGCGTATACTTGTTAAGCACGGCTCCGGTCTGTCCGTTAATAATGTACAGCCAGGGCGAATCGTTGTTTACACCACTGCCGTCGATACTCAATGCCACGATTTCCGGCTTTCCGTCTCCGTTCAGATCGCCGACTAACGGTACGGAAAAACCATACAGGGCGTCATCCTGCCCGTCGTTACCGGATATTCCGTCTCTTTGCCAGAATTTTTGTTGCGGCGAAAAAATTACGCTGTCCATATGCGTAAAGCATCGTATCAATAAAGAATCGACATATCCTGATGGGTAAGGCTGCGTGCGCAGCAGAGGGACAGCGGATGGCGTCCTGTTATCGCCAATGGCGATTTTTCTTGCGTTAACTACTATAGACCTGGTATTCGACAGCGTATCCTGCCGAACGGGCGTCTGTCCGTGCAAGTCGGAAAAACGACTTGCACCCGGCCACATTGTCATCAAAAAAAGAGACATAACAAATGCTCTCTTACAAAATTCTCTCTTTACTCTACTACAATTTTTCATTTTGATTTTCGATAATAATTATACATAATGTTTATCTTATACGACATGTTTTCCCTGTCATTGCAAAGTGCGAAGCAATCCGGATAATTTCTCTGTCTTTTTTCCGGAAATGTGCTATGTTATAGCAGTGTAGACATATATCCTCCTGTTTGTCGCAGGGATTCTCCTTCCCTGCTTTATGATTCTCCTTATCCGGAAAAATGCCGTATGATTTAATAAATCCATACTTCTTTTATTATTCTCTCGACCGTAAAGGTAGTGTTTTTAAGTGAAGTATTAAGCATGTATAAAAATGAATTATGCTTAAATATAGTAAGCAGTGTATAAACGCAATGTCAAATTGCTGTAGATAAGATTTTTGAAGGAAAATCTGCAAGGAAAATCGTTTAACTTAAAATTGCAGTTTCAAGTAATAAAATAACACGAAAAAATCCGTAAAATAAAAGTAGAAAGCGACTGTATTTGGATATCAATTTGCTTTTACCGTTCCCGATAGTTTTTTTTGCAAATACTTAATATGCTCCATAAACGGTTACCGATTGCATCGCGATTAAATGATTTCGTATCATCTGAAACTCATATGTCAGGTTTATATTGACATGTCTGCTGTTTCAGTAACTTGTAGAATAAAAACTTATACCGTCCGGATATCCGGACGGTATACTCCTGTTGCCGGTTTTAAAAGTATCTCTCAAAATATAAGGAAATACGGAAGTTGCCGTTAAAGTTCTTGACGAAGGAAATTTTTTTGAACGGCAATATTATCTTTTATAAATAGATGGGACAGGTATTCCTGCTACTCCGGCAGAATCGCAAATGTCCTGATAGATTGATTTCGCGCGCCCAGCTTTGGAGGAATGTGGTTTTTCCCGTTTGCCGCGGCGCATGAAGTACCCAGTATAACTTATCTTTTATATAACGGCTTAACTGCGCGCTCCAACTAAACGGTCTTCCGGAGGTAACATGTAATGCTCTTCCGGATTACAGGGACCTGTGGTATTAAAAAAACGTCGTTTCATCTTAAAAGAATGACGTGTTTTTGTACGATACAAAAACGTATGCACAAAGAAAGGTCGAATTGAAGTCGTTATTCGGTCATACGGCTGATGCGGTTAAATCGCAACTGATAAGCGGTTCGGGTCAGGCCGGAACAGTAGCGTACGATATTCAGTCGAATATAAAGAAAAACTGGCTGAT
>JAIRMH010000130.1 GCA_031258835.1 Tannerella sp. | reverse complement strand
AAAGTTTTGTGTTTATTGGAAGTCGTCCTCTTAATTGTTCCAAAATACTTTTATGAATATATTTGTATGGATTTTGTCGTGCCCGTCCAATATCAATATTCATATTTGTTTGGAAAGCGCTGGTCGTACCAAATCGAACAAAATATGAAGAAGATAAAAAATACAAGAAATCAGTTGTTGAAGTTTTTTCCAAATCGTCAATATATTTATCTGCCAAGAACTTCATTCCGTTTTGGTCTAAATATAATAATGACGGGTATTCTTTGATAGTTGGCAACGTTTTTGGAAATAACTCTGCAAAATTAGATTTATGAAAATGCAAGTTAATATTCATTATTGATAATTCCGAGTTATCATTAACAAATTTATTACAGGATTCTTGCAATAAATCAAATTTTTGCTTATCAAATTCATTGAAACAAACATTGATTTTAGTCTTCTTTTGAAAAATATTACCGGATTGGCTTCTAATCTGTTGTAAAATGCGTATCGTGCTACCTGCAACACCATTTTTATCATATCCTGTTCCCGCAAAAAAATCGAAAATCCATAATTCTTTATGCCCACTCATAATAAAAGTAGGCAACCATTCTTTGGCATAATTTTCAAAAATTTCCAACTTTGTTATTGTTCCCTCATCAAAGGGTTTTTCATGTAAATCTTTTCTTGCCATATCTTTTAATAATCATTTATAAATCAATCCAATACTCTGTTTGTAACAACCAAACGTTTGTATCGTTGGGAAAACACGCAAAAGTACAAATTATTCCATAAATAACACGTAAAAAAAATCGAACAGGAAGAATGTTTCTCATTCCAGCGTAAATGATTTACGTCCAATCAGATTTTCTCCGGCGAAGATGTCGGCGCGATAATTTCCGGGAGACAAATATTCCTCTATGTCCCAATACATTACGACATTTTGTTCTTCACCGTCATATACAATTGTTTTTTTCATGGAATACATGATTTCTTTATTTTCGAACCGGAAATATCCCGAGTTCGGTTTGGTCAGGATGTCATCATCCGGTTTCATCAGGCGTACATAGACGATTTGTTCCCCTACCGGAGCCGTTATATTCTTCGAGATGATAAACGTCAACATCATCTGCGCCGCCTTATTGATTTTTTTAGCGCTCTTACCTTTTGATGTCAGAAGGCTCGCCTGTATATTCACGGCATCAAGGCGTGCGGCCATCTGTACGCGTTCCGAGAGTTGTTCTTTCTCTTTCGACAGGCGGGCGGCTTGGGAAGAGGCCTGTCGATACTTTTGCGTAACCTGGCGGTTTTCATCTTTCAACTGTTGATTAAGGGCGTTCAACGAATCAATCTGAATAACATAATTACGCATAATCTTACGAAGCGTCTCAAGCTCTTTCTTTAATTCGTTTATACGGCGCACATTTGTCGACTTGACCGTCCGCAATTCTTCCTGCAAACGCTGCAATTTTTCCCGTTCCGTATTTAATAATATCAGCAAGGAATCGTTGCCTATGCCGAACTCATATCCCTCATATTGAAGCGACACTTCCTTGTATTCGTCCCAAAGACTTTCTTTTTCAAGGGCAAACATCTCCGTCATCTCCTCCATCTGCTGACGCTGATACCATATATAG
The DNA here is from genome assembly GCA_031258835.1 of Tannerella sp. Taxonomy (GTDB): domain Bacteria; phylum Bacteroidota; class Bacteroidia; order Bacteroidales; family Tannerellaceae; genus Tannerella. The sequence goes on along the minus strand of JAIRMH010000130.1, from coordinate 1,844 downwards.
TAAACGCCGACGCCAATTATCAGCATAAACAAAATAATACAAATTATTATCCAGGCTTTACGATTTACCGTTTTTTCTTCTTCTTCATCAATCATCATATTTCACTGTATTCGCTCAACTATATAAATCTGCCGCAAAAATAGTGCAAATCGAACGCAATACAAAATAAGTCCGTTTATTTTTGTATTATAATAAAATATATTGCACGACTAATGCTAAAATCCACAATCCAATAATATGGCAATTCGGTAAAAAAACACAAGTTCTTCATACAACTTTCATCTGCAAAAAACTTTTTTCATTCTTACGCACTTGGAAATCTTAGGATATTCATTTAATTTTGCACCTCATTTAAATTTTTACTTTATGCATATGCACGAAAAAATTATCATCCTTGATTTCGGTTCTCAGACGACGCAACTTATTGCCCGTAGAATCAGAGAATTAAACACGTATTGCGAAATTATCCCATACAACAGATTCCCTGAAAACGACACAGACATTAAAGGAGTCATTCTATCGGGAAGTCCCTATTCCGTCAATGAAGTCAACGCTTTCAAAACAGACTTGAGCGGTATACGTAAAAAATATCCTGTACTCGGCATATGCTATGGAGCACAGTTCCTCGTCTACTCTTCCGGCGGCAAAGTGGAATCTGCCGGCATACGCGAATACGGGCGGGCGCATTTATCGAAACTCGACAGCGGCAATTCGTTGCTCAAAGGAATCCATGCCGGCACACAGGTTTGGATGTCTCACGGCGATACAATAACCGAATTACCCGATACATTCCATGCGATAGCAAGCACAAATAGCATAGAGGCGGCAGCATTCCAAGTTCCGGACGAACCTACATGGGGCGTACAGTTTCATCCCGAAGTATTCCATACCGAAGACGGTGTAAAACTGTTAGATAACTTTCTCAGCATATGCGGCTGTACAAAAGACTGGACGCCGGCGTCTTTTATCGAATCGACGGTCAAAGATTTGAAAAACAAACTGGGCGACGACAAGGTCATACTTGCCTTGTCGGGAGGCGTCGATTCGTCGGTAACGGCCGTACTGCTGAACCGGGCGATCGGAGAAAACCTTACCTGCATATTTGTAGACCACGGCCTGTTGAGAAAAAATGAATTTACAAAAGTCATGAAAGCTTACGAAAACATCGGGCTTAATGTGATAGGTGTAAATGCTCATGAGAAATTTTTCGGCGAGTTGGCCGGCATAACCGATCCTGAAGAAAAACGAAAAATTATTGGTAAGGGATTTATTGACGTTTTCGATGACGAGGCGCATAAACTGAAAGATATAAAATGGCTCGGACAGGGAACAATCTATCCTGACGTAATAGAATCGCTGTCCATAACGGGTATGGTCATAAAAAGTCATCACAACGTAGGCGGACTGCCGGAAAAGATGCATCTCCGGCTGGTTGAACCGCTACGCCTGCTGTTCAAAGACGAAGTTCGCCGCGTCGGACGCGAGTTGGGTATGCCGGAAAACCTTATCGCGCGCCATCCATTTCCGGGACCGGGTCTCGGAATAAGGATACTTGGAGATATAACGCCCGAAAAAGTGAGGATTCTGCAAGATGCGGACGACATCTACATCTCCATAATGCGCGAATGGGGCTTATACGACAAGATCTGGCAAGCCGGCACAATTCTGCTGCCGATACGTTCTGTTGGCGTGATGGGTGATGAGCGCACTTACGAAAATACGGTTGTGCTAAGGGCGGTAACATCGACCGATGCCATGACGGCAGACTGGGCGCAACTCCCTTATGATTTTTTGGCAAAAGTCTCCAATGAAATAATCAATAAGGTAAAAGGCGTCAACCGCGT
>JAIRMH010000106.1 GCA_031258835.1 Tannerella sp. | reverse complement strand
TGACCGATCCGGGAATGTATTACGAAACTTTCTACCGTGCGTTATATAATAGCAGGGCTGGTACGGTAGGTTCGGATGCTGCTCACGAATATGCCAATCGCCTGTTATTGAATGCTTCGGAAGGCGGTCTTGGCTATCAGGTATACACAGTGCCGCAGGGAGAACGCCTTATCGGGACAAATTTCAAGCTGAATCCCAAGGCTACGCCCGGATATTCCGACGGTAAATTTACATATATGGCTGATAACTGGTACGATGAAATTTTTAAAACCGACAATTTGCGTCAGGAATATAACACCAGCGTAAGCGGTTCGACCGGAAAACTGACTTACTTCGCTTCGGGTAATTATCTGGAAGATACGGGTATTGTCGAAAAATCCGATTTACGACGCTACTCTTCCCGTGTAAATGTTGACTATCAAGCCAAAGACTGGTTAAAAATTGTATCCAATTTAAATTACGTGCGATTGGATACCCGCTATCCGGATGATCAAATAGATGATCGTTCGTCGGGGAATATTTTTTACCTCAGCAACATGCTGGCGCCAATATATCCCATTTATATTCGCGACGAGAAAGGAGATATCATGAAAGATGACAATGGATACACCATGTATGACTATGGCGACGGTGATATTGTGAATGCAAAACGTCCGTTTATGAACCAGTCAAATCCGGCGTCGGCGCTTATGTTGAATAAGGAAGATTATTCGGTCGACTATTTTATCGGAAAATGGTCGGCTGCTGCCGAATTGTACGATGGATTAAAATTAACGGCTACCATAGGATTGACTTCGGCAAACGAGCGCTATAACATGTTGATGAATCCTTATTATGGACAGTATGCTGACTCAGGCGGTTATGTCGTTGTTCAAGCCTCCCGTCTTTTTACTGTAAACCAGCAATATTTGCTTACGTATAACAATAAGTTCGGAGTTCATAATGTGGACGTATTAGCCGGATTCGAATCGTATAAATACAGGAGTTCTTCATTATATGGCTACAAAGCAAAAATTTTTCAGGACGATGTCCCTGAACTTAATAATGCAATATTAGATCCGAGTAACGGTTCTTCGTCTACAAATTATGCTACAATGGGAATTTTGACGCAGTTTAAATACGATTATGATTCGAAATACTATGTTGCACTGTCGTATCGCAGTGACGCTTCATCGTGTTTTGCGCCCGAAAATCGTTGGGGTAATTTCTGGTCGGCAAGCATGGCATGGGATCTAAGTTCCGAAAATTTTATGGATGATTTTGACCAAATCAACCTCTTGAAACTTAAAGCAAGCTATGGAGCGCAGGGAAATGATAAACTGTATTATTCAAATACAAATCCTCCTATCATCAACTGGTACCCATATCAGGATCAGTACGAAGTTTCGGAAAACAACGGCGAATTTGCCACATCACGTTCTTATAAGGGAAATAGAGATATCACTTGGGAAACTTCGTATAACCTTAACGTGGGTGTTGATTTTTCATTGTTCGATGAGCGGTTTGGTGGAACAATCGAAGGATTTTCGCGAAAAACCGTCGATATGCTGTATTACCGACCAATGGCTGCAAGTCTTGGTTATACCGAATTACCTGTAAATATCGGTTCGATTCGTAATGCCGGTATAGAAATAGATTTGCGCGGCGATGTTATCAAAACAGAATCGCTGAAATTGAATCTTTATGCAAATGCAACATGGTTCAAAAATAAAATCCTGAAATTAGCGCCGGAACTCGACGGTCAGTGGATCAGCGGAAGTTATCTTTATAAAGAGGGCGGATCAATGTATAATTTCTATATTAGAGAATATGCAGGAGTGGACGAAGCTACCGGTGAGGCTTTATGGTATGTTGATACAAAAGACGACAACGGAAATGTTACAGGCAGAGAAACTACGAAACAGTGGGCTACTGCAACACAGTACGAACAGGGCGATATTCTTCCAAAAGTATATGGCGGATTCGGCGCTGTGTTCGACGCTTACGGGTTTGATTTCTCTGTTGATTTTGCATATCAGCTGGGAGGTCGCGTTTTTGACAATACTTATTCCGTACTGATGCACTCGGGATACACCGGCGATGCCGGACGTAACTGGCACGCCGATATTTTGAACGCATGGACGCCTGAAAATACAAAAACAAACGTTCCCCGTTTAAATTCGCAAGACATGTACGCTAATGCTACTTCCGACCGATTTTTAGTATCCTCCAATTATTTAAGTCTGCAAAACATAACGCTGGGTTATTCCTTGCCGAATAAATGGTTCAAAAAATATAAAATCGAAAAATTTCGACTGTTTTGCGTTGCCGATAATGTAGCATTATTAACTGCTCGACAGGGACTCGATCCCCGTCAAAGTTATTCGGTTGCATATAGCGGTTCTTTATATACGCCTATCCGTTCTATTTCGGGGGGTATAAATATTGCTTTTTAATTAAAATTGAATGAAAATAAATACATTTAAGAATATGAAAAAAATTAAAACATATCTTGTTGTACTGTTAAGCGCATTTTGTTTAACAGGATGTAACGATTTTCTGGATACCGTGCCTGAGGGTGGCACTGTTACGGAAGATCAAAAAAATGACGCAGCTAAAGCAAACCCACTGTTATTGGCAGCCGATATAGCGGCAATGAACGCCAATATGATTGCTCTTTACGGCGTATTCGGAGAACGCAGCGCCGGAGGCGATTTTGACTTTGGTTACTCTGCCGCATGTCTTTTTATGGATAGCAACGGCGCTGACATGACATCCCCCAATACAGGATATAACTGGTTTAGCGCTAACTCAAGTTATGCCGATAGAGTATATACTTCTATCAGAACTGTTTATATGTGGAATTTATTCTATAAACAAATTGCTTCCGCCAATATCGTACTGGCATCGATTGATCCCGAAACCAATGACACACAAGCCCTCGCATATATGGGACAGGCTTTGGCTATACGGGCATTCGATTATCTGAATTTGGCTCAATTGCATCAGTTTACATACAAAGGACACGAACAGGCAAAATGTGTGCCTATTGTGACGGAAAAAACTACACCCGAAGAAGCGGCTAACAATCCGCGTGCTACGGTAGAAGAAGTGTATAGCCTTATTATGGACGATTTAAACAAGGCTATCAGCGTGTTAGGTACCGAACGTCAGGATAAGGGATATATAAACCAAAGTGTGGCTTTTGGCTTGCGTGCCCGTGCAAATCTGATTATGAACAATTGGGCGGACGCCGCTGCCGACGCCGACAGCGCTTTGATTCTTTCGGGCGCTACTCCATATACATTGGAACAGGCTTCGACTCCGCTATTTTATGATGCCAACGACCAAAACGTTTTGTGGGCAAATATAATTACTGAAAACAATGACGTTGTTTTAACCGCAATTATTAACATGCCTTCACACTTGTGTACATTCTATACCAACGGGTATGTAGGCGTAGGCGCATGGAGGAAGATAAACAAACCTCTGTTCGACAAAATCGACGCAAACGATATTCGTAAACAGTGGTGGTTGGACGAAAATGTAGAATCGACGTTAGTAAAATCTTCGGAATATGACGGATGGCGAGCAAAGGCTTCGGCGGAAGGCG
>JAIRMH010000061.1 GCA_031258835.1 Tannerella sp. | reverse complement strand
AGACTTGTTGAGATTGTACATAATGACAAAAAAAGAAATGGATAAAAAGAATCTTACAATATTGTTCGAATTTCATTACTGTATTCATTTGTTATAATTTTTTTCTCTGCAAAAGTACTCATAAAAAACAAAAACACCTGACAATCATTCGATTATCAAGCGCTTTTGTAACATAAAAAAAGACCAAAAAATATTTTTCGGATTCACCTGCTAAGCAAAAACAATTTTCAACGCCTTCGAAACGTATCCACAAGGCTATAAATAACGTCTTACATTCAGGATATCCTTACGCTATTAGGGGGCATCCTGTTCCGGAGCAGACTCGCCCTGCGCCTTAGCAGCTTCTTCTTCGGCTTTCGCTCTTGCTTCGGCCGCCAGATCGGCTTTTTTCTTCGCTAAAGCCTCCGCCTTTGCTTTATTTACTTCTTTTTCCGCTTCAAGAAGGGCTTTTGTTGCAGCTTTCTTCTTTTCTCTCTCAACATCTTTCACTTTCTGTAAAGATATATTCTTCTCCTGTAACCATGCGTCGAACTTCGCGTTTGCCGCAGTCTCATCAAAAGCGCCTTTCTTCACGCCTTCCAATAAATGTTTTTTCAGGCAGACGCCTTCGCGCGATAAAATCGTACGGGTGGTGTCGGTAGGTTGTGCGCCTGTCTGTAACCAATACAAAGCTCTATCGAACTTCAAATCTATTGTAGCAGGATTAGTGTTCGGATTATATGAACCTATCCTTTCAATAAACTTTCCATCCCGTGGAGCCCTGCTGTCTGCGACTACGATCTGATAAAAAGCATAATTTTTACGACCGAATCTCTGCAATCTGATTTTTGTTGCCATGTGTTTGAATCATTAAATAAAACTTTGTTTGTAAATTGAGGGTGCAAAGGTAATAATTTTTCCATTGCAAAAAACAATAATGTCATAATAATTTTATAATATTCAATTTCATCCGATTTATTATTTAAATTTGCAGCGCAATTATAATCATTACGTCGCTCAAAAATTTTTATATATGAGAATACTATCAATATTATTTATCGGCATGATATCATGCATATATCCGTCATCCGCCCAGCACTTCGAAGATCTGGTAAAAAAGAGTTATGAATATTCCGACGCCAACGATCTTGCCGCTGCGGAAGAATGTCTGAAAGCGGCCATGCGCCTCGAACCGACGAACAGGCTCAATTTTGCACTTCTGACAAATCTCGGCACCATACAAAGAAGGCAAGGAAAATTCGAAGATGCACTGTTGTGTTATTCGGCTGCACTAAACCAACGTCCGGAAGACGAACTGATCCTCATAAACCGTGCGGAATTATATACGGAAATGAATGAACCTGAAAAAGCTATAAATGATTACACTACGCTTTTAATACATCATCCCGCACACGAACAAGGCCTCTATAACAGGGGGTTGTTATATATAAAAACCGGTGAATTTATCCTCGCACAAACTGATTTTGAACAAATTATAGATACATATAAAGATACTTTCCTTGGACGTTTCGGATATGCCATACTCGAAAAAGTGCGCAAGGCTTACGACGAAAGTGAAATAATATTCAATTATTTGGCCGACAAATATCCTGATAACATGCGCGTACTCGAAGAACGCGCCGAGCTATATTTTCTTACCAAACGTAACGCCCGTGCAATGACGGATTTAAACAAGATCTTCACCGTAACGGCAGAACCTTCCGCCGAACTTTACATGTTACGCGGCCGGGTAAAACTATCACAATACGAAAAAGAATCGGCCGCCATCGATTTCAGAAAAGCGCGTGACCTTGGCTACGACAAAGAAACGGTTGAAAGATTACTCAAAGAAACATTTTAACTCAACTTGGCAAAAATGCTCCTCATAACGGCAGGGAAACGTCATAACGGCAAGGAAACGGGCTATCCGCTTTCACTACGCCACGTATCTGCTACTTCGCTACCATGATAAAAACTTCTATAACCGTTTGATTTCCTCCGCAATCCAATCGCCTACTTCCGAAGTGCTATATGACTTGCCGTCCTGCGAAATGTCTTCGGTAACGACGCCGGCATCCATCGATGCGGCGACGGCTTCACGGATCGCACATCCTTCATCCTGCAAGTCAAACGCATATTCGAACATCATGGCGGCAGATAAAATGGCGGCCAGCGGATTCGCGATATTTTTGCCGGCTGCCTGCGGATAAGAGCCGTGTATCGGTTCGAATACGGAGGTATATACGCCGATGGAGGCAGAGGGTAGCATACCCAACGAGCCGGTGATGACGGAGGCTTCGTCCGTTAGAATATCGCCGAACATGTTTTCTGTCACCATCACATCAAAACTTCCCGGCCACTGCACTAATCTCATCGCCGCATTGTCCACAAACATATATTCGGTCTCCACTTCGGGATATTCTTTTTCGATCTGCTGAGCGACTTCGCGCCACAAACGCGATGTAGCCAGAACATTCGCCTTATCGACAATCGTCAGTTTCTTGCGGCGTTTAACGGCATAACCGTATGCCAAACGGACAATACGCTCTATTTCTTCACGCGAGTATACGCATGTATCATATGCGATCCGACCGTCTTCGCTACGTCCTTGCGGACGACCAAAATAAATGCCGCCCGTAAGTTCGCGGATACACATAAAATCGACGCCTTTCACCAAATCCGCACGTAAAGGCGACTTCTGCAACAACGACGGGAAGGTGGTCACCGGACGTATATTAGCATATAGCCCCAACTTCTTACGCATAGCAAGCAGTCCCTGTTCGGGACGCACTTTAGCGGTAGGGGCATGATCATATTTCGGAGAGCCGATAGCGCCGAATAACACGGCGTCGCTCTGCATACAAAGGGCATGCGTTTCTTCCGGATACGGATTACCTGTCGCCTCTATTGCACATGCACCCACCGGAGCCGTCTCACAGTTTAGTTCATGATTATATTTCCCACAGACAACCTTCGCTATTTTCAATGCCTGTTCAACAATTTCCGGGCCGATCCCATCGCCCGGCAATACAGCTATCTTTAATTTCATTCTATCACTATCTGTTATAATGTATATACTTAGGCTCCATCGGAATATAAGAATCATCATCCCAAAGGGAACTCGTTATCATTAAATCCGCACTGTACCGGTTACATGCAATCGGCACGTTATGAACGCGGCATTGACGCAACAGCATCTGTATGTCGGCCTCATGCGGCTGCGGATTGAGGTCGTCTATCAGAAATATGGCCAGATCTATTTCCTTGCGTACAACCATTGCGGCAATCTCCGCATCTCCTCCCATCGGGCCTGAGTGCATACATTTTACATTACAGACGTCCACGCTTTTCCCTTCAAACGCTTTACTTATTAAACCTCCTGTGGTTCCCGTACATACCAAGTTATGCTCGGATAAAAAGCGAACATTATGAACTGCCCACTCTATCATATCCGCTTTACGATTATCATGCGCTACGAGCGCTATCGTCAATTTTCTATTCATAGTCTTTTTATTTTATGTTAAAAACTCAATTTTCTATTTTATTTAGCATCTTAACCGTCGCTTTTATTGCGGCTTCAATCTGGTCGGCATCCAACCCTCGTGTTTTAAATTCGACACCCTCGTGGTGCCAAGTGATGATCGTCTGCACGAATGCGTCCGTACGCCCACCCGGAGGTATTGTAACGGCATAATTCGTAAGCATCGGGAACGGGCGGTTCAGCGATTTGTATATCTTACGCAATGCGCGAACAAAAGCATCGTACTGGCCATCACCGGTGGCCGTATTTTCGTAGGCAACGCCATCAATCTCAACTTTCAATGTAGCGACGGGTCTCAATCCCTGCGCCAAAGATAAGGAATAATTCAATATCTTGATCTTATTTTCCTGTATATCGTAACGAAGAACGTCGGAGATAATATACGGGAGGTCTTCCTGCGTCAGTATTTCTTTTTTGTCTCCAAGTTCTATCACGCGCTGCGTCACTTTACGCATGGAATCTTCATCCAGGTCAATACCGAGCGCTTCAAGATTTTTGCGGATATTGGCATTGCCGGAAGTCTTCCCCAAGGCATATTCGCGCGTACGACCAAAACGCTCCGGCACAAGCGAATTACAATAAAGGTTATTCTTGCTGTCGCCATCGGCATGAACTCCCGCACATTGCGTAAAGACATTTTCCCCGATGACCGGCTGGTTAGGGGCGATACGTATACCGGAATACATCTCGACGCTTTTGCTCACATGATTGATTTTATGTTCTACCACATTCGTTTTTTCTTCCAGTTGATCGTGGATAACGGCGATAACGCTGCTCAACGGCGCATTCCCGGCGCGTTCGCCAAGTCCGTTTACCGTCACATGAACACCTTTAATGCCTGCACGTACTGCCGAATAGACATTCGCCACGGCCAACCCATAGTCATTATGAGCGTGAAAATCGAAATGTAATTCAGGATAACGCTCCACCATCTCTTTACAATACGTATACGTTTTCTCCGGATTAAGTATACCCAGCGTATCCGGCAACATAAAACGACGAACGCGCCGATGCCGTAACGAATCAAGCAACTGATGAACATAACCGGGAGAATCCCGCATACCGTCAGACCAGTCTTCCAGATATATATTTACATCTATCCCCATGTCACCTGCTAATTCGATCTGCCCGGTAATATCCGCCAGATGTTGCTCCGGCGTCTTCCTCAATTGTCCGGCGACATGCTCCAAAGATCCCTTACACAACAAGTTCACCACGTGACATCCGGTATCTTTAATCCACCGCAATGACAATCCGTTATCAATAAAACCCAAAACCTCAAGACGATCAAGGTATCCTTTCTGCGCAGCCCATTCGGACAAACTTCCGACGGCTTCAAACTCGCCGTCCGACACACGGGCGGAAGCAACCTCCACGCGATCGACATTCAACTCTTTAATCAACAATCGCGCAATGGATTTTTTCTCATGTACGGAAAAAGAAACTCCGTTTGTCTGTTCCCCGTCACGAAGCGTCGTATCCATTATTTCTATCATAGCTTTTATTTTTTATCTAGACCTGCCGTTCTCATACGCCTCTATTTTTAGCTTGTTTGTCAGCAAAAAATCAATATCATCCAATCCGTTCATTAAACAATGTTTTTTATAAGCGTTCATTTCAAAATGCTCACTTTTCCCTGTCGCCAGATTTGTAATCCTCTGTTCCGGAAGATTCACCTCCACTTCTGTCCGGGGATCTTTATCTATAGAAGCAAAAAGTTCCGCAAGAAACGGTTCGCTTACGACGACAGGAAGGACGCCGTTGTTCAATTCATTATTTTTGTGAATATCCGCAAAAAAGCTGGATACAACCACGCGAAACCCATATCCGGCAATCGCCCAAGCCGCATGTTCGCGGCTCGAACCGCTCCCGAAATTCTTTCCTGCAACGAGAATCTTTCCGCTATACCGCGGGGCGTTCAGCACGAACGTTTCAATCTTATTCCCTTGTTTGTCGTAACGCCAGTCACGAAACAAATTCTCCCCAAACCCCTCCTTCGTTGTCGCTTTAAGAAAACGCGCCGGGATAATCTGGTCCGTATCCACATTTTCCAGCGGAAGAGGAATACAAGTACTCCGTAATATTTCAAATTTTTCTTTCATCTTATAATTTTAAAATCATTTATTCACGAGTAAACCTGCAAAATCATCCGTAGGTTCGTAAATCCCCAATCCTCGTATTTTCCATTTCATAATACACATCTACCCTTCCAAAATTTACCCCTAATCCTTAATCATTGTTCTCGGATCCGTCACT
>JAIRMH010000018.1 GCA_031258835.1 Tannerella sp. | reverse complement strand
GCACGTCAAGGCCACAACATCTGTTCATAAACTTACATTTTAATTGTTTATCAATTATTTATTTAAAGCTACAAAGATAGCAATTGTACGTGAGAGTACGGCGGTAAGCGAAACAGGGGTGGCCTTGATTTTTATTCCACGCGCTTGGAAAACTCATGTTTTTCATGTATTTTGGTTCAAAATTTTTAAGTGTATGCAATCTTTTAAGTCGGATATAAAATAACTAATCATTAATAACGTAAAAAAACTATGAGAGATTTTATTTTACTTTTAGTAGTGATGTGGCTTCCCGCAGCAGGTTTCGCGCAGAGCGGAACGACTGGAGAAACGCCGGTCGATGGTCAGGTTTACCTGCCGACAGAGGTCTACCGGGAATCGATCGATGGAAGCAGGCAGAAAATCGAGTATGCCTATGATGAGTTCGGACATATCGTTTCCGAGAAATGGAGTTATGATCAGAACGGAACGTATGTGACAAACAGAGAAATTACCAGAAAGTATCACCGTATGCCGAACGGCGAGTTTGTGTTGATGATGGAGGAAGGCGACATGGATTGGATGGGCAACACGAAAGTACGCCATTCCATCGCTTACGACGACCGGGGGATGGAGTTGTGGAACCGATACGAGTCTTATGAATCTGGCGAGTGGAAAGTAGTATACAGGGCTAGCGAAGCAGTGCTGAATGAAAACGGTGTCCGGACGGCCATCCGCACGTTCAACGTCGAAACGGGTGAGATGGAAATCGACCCGAACTATACGTTCGACGACAGGGGGCGCACGACGCAGGCCACCGACTACGGCACATATACTTACACATGGAACGATAACGACCGACTGACAGGATTCTCCAGTTCGGAAGAAGGGACTTTCCATAACATGGAGATAATCATAAACGAAGAGTATTTCAATCCGTACGCGCTGGATCCGTTGTTAGACAGGAATAAGTCGGTGGAGGATGATTATGTGTGGAACGACTACACGCTGCACGAATGGCTGTTCAGTGCGGACGGCGACCGGATGACTGTGCGGGCAACCGAAGACAAGGCGAAGGGCGAGGCTACGCAGACCATCTTCGTCGGAGATGTGGAGATGATGAAAATGGTATACAAAAAGGGTGACAACGGAAGCTATTCCATCACCACAACACGGCCGTCCGATAGGGGAACGTATAAGAATGAAAGGGGACGCATTTACGACAAATACGGTGCAGTGACAAGGGAGTACGATATGGAATACGACACGGGCGACGACTTTATCCTGGAAAACGTGACAGTTTACAAACGTACCTACGACGCGGCAGGACGCCCGGTGCAGACAGCGAAGGTGAACGACGGAGAAACGTGGTACACGGAAACGTACGTATCATGGCGTGCAGTGACGCCGTTGGGCACGGAAGTATTGCCCGCTGTGCTGCCTGTCGTCAAGGTATATCCGAATCCGGCCGTCGACGTGATTGTGATAGACGGTGCGCCAATCGGTTCGACACTTGCGGTGTTCGACGTGTCGGGGCGTATCATTTACCGTCGGGAAAATATCGATGGCAGAGAAACGGTTCCTGTTGCATCCTGGTCCGGGGGATTGTATTTTGTGTCCGTGCAGACGCCGGAAGGACCTGTTACTCATAAAATAATAAAAAAATAAACATGGATTGCCTACCTTACTGATATCCCTGATGAAAACAATAAAGAGAAATTATCCGGTCGTTGATATGGGTTGTGCCGCATGTGCCGGACGTGTGGAGAAGACTTTAAACAGACAGAACGGCGTTTTGTCGGCATCCGTCAATTATGCTTTGGCGATGGCCACTATCGAATATAATCCGACCGAGACCTCGCCCGGAATACTGAAAAAAGCGATTCAAGAGGCCGGTTACGACTTGGTAATCGAGACGGGAGACGATGTAGCCGACGAGATAGAAAAAGTGCATCGGGAAAAATACCGTCATCTGAAAATGCATACCTTTTTGGCAATTGCGCTTTCCGTACCCATTGTTGCGGTCGGTATGATTTTTATGAATATGCCTTACGCCAATTATATTATGTGGGCGCTTTCCACCCCGGTAGTTTTCCAACTTGGCAAGGATTTTTTTGTTAATGCATGGAAACGATTCCGGCGTCGTTCAACCAATATGGATACGCTGGTTGCACTTAGCACAGGCATCGCATATCTGTTCAGCGTGTTCAACGTATTGTTTCCCGAATTGTGGCATTCAAAAGGCTTGCATCCGCATGTCTATTTTGAAACGGCAAGCGTGATAATCGCATTTATATTGCTTGGTCGTTTACTCGAAGAAAAAGCGAAAGGATATACGTCTTCTGCGATGAAAAAACTAATCGGATTACAGCCCAAGACCGCAACCGTCGTAAATGCATCGGGTCGTCAGAAGGTTGTTCCGCTAAGTCAGGTGAAGGTTGGAGATGTATTAGTAGTGAAACCGGGCGAAAAAATTGCCGTCGATGGAATTGTAACGGAAGGAAGTTCGTGTGTTAACGAGAGTATGCTAAGCGGCGAACCTCTCCCCATACCGAAAGAGCGTAGCAGCAGGGTCTTTGCGGGAACTATCAATTTAAAAGGCAGTTTTCATTTTAAAACGGAAAAAATAGGTGCAGAAACAATGCTCGCACATATTATCCGTATGGTGCAGGATGCGCAAGGCAGTAAACTTCCCGTACAGAAACTCGTTGACAAGATCGCCTCCATATTCGTTCCGGTCATTATCAGCATATCGGTGCTTACGTTTTTGTTTTGGATAATTTTAGATCCGGTAAATGGTTTTACCTTCGGATTACAGGCGATGGTAACTGTGCTTGTCATAGCTTGTCCATGTGCGTTGGGATTGGCGACGCCTACTGCCGTCGTAGCGGGTATCGGAAAAAGTGCGGAAAGAGGTATCCTGATAAGAGATGCCGAAAGTCTTGAGATAACCAGGAAAGTAAATGTGGTGGCGCTGGATAAAACAGGAACGGTCACGGAAGGTAAACCGGTCTTAACGGACTTTGTCAGGGCGAATGGCTACGACAGGAACAAAAATGAATATTGTAATAGATATGGTGATGAAGAGGATAATGGCCGTGTTGATAATAGCAATAATGAGGTCGATGATATTTTTTACAGTATTGAAAAATTATCGGAACATCCTTTAGCCGAAGCTGTGGCAAATTATTTTGCCGGTTCGTCGCAGCTTGTAGTAGATGATTTTGAAAGCATAACCGGAAAAGGTGTTAAAGGCAAGGTCTGTGGTACAACTTATTATGTGGGAAACAGAAAGTTTATGTCCGAAAATAACATTGCTATTGAGGATGGACTGACCGCTGCGGCAAACCGTTTAACCGGAGAACTGAAAACCGTCATATGGTTTGCCGATAAGACAAAAGCCGTTGCTATAGCCGGCATAACAGACAGAATCCGGGATACTTCGGCGAAAGCCGTCGCCGCACTTCGCTCCCGGGGAATTGACGTTTGTATGCTGACGGGGGATAATGATGCTACCGCTCGTGAAATAGCCTCAAAAACCGGTATTGAACATTATAAGTCGGAAATGTCGCCTCACGAAAAAGCCGCTTATATCAGACAATTACAGTCGGAAGGGAAAATTGTAAGTATGGTAGGCGACGGCATCAATGACAGCGTTGCTTTAGCTCAGTCCGATTTAAGTATTGCTATGGGAGGAGGAAGCGATATTGCAATGGACGTGGCCGGGATGACCATTGTTTCTTCCGATTTAACAAAAATACCGGAGGCAATTCGCCTGTCGGAATTGACCGTACGAACAATCCGGCAGAACCTGTTCTGGGCATTTATATATAACTTGATTAGCGTTCCGGTAGCAACCGGCATACTATATCCTGTAATTGGATTTTTACTGAGTCCGGCAATTGCCGGAGCAGCGATGGCGCTCAGCAGCATAAGTGTTGTAACAAACAGTATAAGACTCAAAGTGAAGAAGATATGACTTCTTCTACCGACGCCTGATAGCGAAACGTGGCATTACTATGCTTTCGTCAGAGAGATTGCGGATGGGTTTGGCCGGTGCGCCTTTCTTTTATTCATGTAGTTTTGTTGCCTGTTGGCGCAGGCTGTCGGGGGAGGGCGGATAAGAATGGCGTGTGTGCAATGTTGGGTTATTCAAGCATTAAAGTCATATACAGGTCGGGGAGGTCGGTTATTTGTTTGTCGAGGATACAGGCCAACCCGTAAGGCTGGTTTTTCCGGTTTTTGTTTTTTCCTGTGTTTAAAGGCAGGTGAACTTCGGCTGTCCGGGCATTGTATAAGTTTAATATATAATGAATCAGGGATTCTTTTATGGGGGCGCTATCGCAAAATATCTCTTTTATGATAATTTTATCTTTTAGTTCCGGTTTGGCAAACGCTATGCCGACCGGGATATTTTTTTTTAGCGCTACCCACGCATTGCCGCCGTCATATGTCAAATCGCGTACGATAGTTTCGAAATCAAAGGCGTTATGTAACAGGGCGCATCGGCGTTCCCGCTGTTTGCGGTCGAAATATGAAAAATGTTTACCTGTTGTACATTCTACAAATGTATAATCCGCAGAGGTCGTCGTTTCAAACTCGGTATCAGGCAATTGTTTGTCGGAAGAATGGATAGTATCAATTTCATGATTTATCGGGTGTGCATATCCGAATTTTTTGTAAAAGTCGAACAGCCAGGGCTCTGCCGGGATGAGCGTCGAAATCAAATAACCTCTTTGATGC
Organism: Tannerella sp.; assembly: GCA_031258835.1. Lineage (GTDB taxonomy): Bacteria > Bacteroidota > Bacteroidia > Bacteroidales > Tannerellaceae > Tannerella. The sequence continues at coordinate 24,764 of JAIRMH010000018.1, read as the reverse complement.
ATTTCTTCCACGGCTTCGGCCATCAACGTTTTCATGATTCCTTTTCTACGTTCCGAAGGGAGTGTACAAACACCGCATATGTAAGCTGCAGGGATGATGCCGGAAGTCGTTTTTATCTCATATGGAATCATCTGTAAAGAAGAAATGATTCGATCATCTTTTTTTATAACGAGGGCGTTTCCCGGTTTGTATACACGGCTGAAAAACAGGTCGATAAACTCATTTGAATCTTGAAATATATCCTGCCATAGCGAGATTATTTCCTGTTTGTCGCCGGATAAGGGATAAGACGATTTTCTGTTATTCAATACCTTCGATGCAGACATATCCTGTTGATGAATGATTCGGTTATCTTCTTTTTATTGCGGCATTTTTTTCAAGTAAAATGACGGGGTGATAAGATAGTTTGGACTGGCGCAATCCCGGTATTCCCAAGTCTTCTTCCCGGTTTATATATAAGTATTGCGTTGGTATCCGTGAAGCAAATTCCCGGTTGATAACGCTGAAGATGCCTTCGTAATGGATGTCCGCTTTTTCTACGTGTATACCGAATGTATTCTTGTTTATCGGCGAACCGTACGTAAAGGCAATGATTTTACCGTCGGCGACAATGGCTCCGCCAGAGATCCCCAGTTCGTTGAAATGATTCATGGCAAAAGTCATGGAACGGTGTTCATTGGTGAGATTTTCCCTGTCGTTTTCATTAAAGTTGGCCTTGCACCATATACGTTCAACTTCCATACATTGGGGAATGATATCCTGATGTATCGGCATGTAGGTGTATTCATATCGTTTTTTGAATTTGTTGATATGGTTTCGCTTGGGTTGGAATTTTTTACCTTTGAGTGTTGCGAGGTCTTCGCGCAGATAGATATAATCGAAATAATCACGTTCCGTGAGATAGGTGAAGTTATCGGGGAAAAGGGCGTTAATTTTAATTTTCGATTCCGGCGTTACACCGAGTATCAATAGCGAATAGCCTTTCGATTCGGCATCCTTTTCGAGGTGTTCGATCGCCATTTTCAGATTCCCGTTGCCGACGGGGAACATATATGCTAAGCGCTTACGTCCTTTTTCCTCCACATAAAAACGTACGAAAAGAAAACCGTCTTCTGCCGCATACTCACTCTCATACAGGAATCTCCAACTGCACATGTTTGCGAATGCATAATCGCAATTAAGAAAGTTCCCCTGTAATGTGAACGACGTTATAATTTCTTTATCTTCTATTGTTATCGGTTTGAATAAGAGTTCCGTATTTTTTATCATCGTTTTTTATTCTTTATTGTTACATAATAGCCGGATACGAAATTATTCGCTTACATATCAAATGTATGTTATCTATATTTCCACGTCCTCCCATTTTCCGTTTATAAGTTCGCGGATCGTATGATAACCGGCATTTTTGAGCAATGCAAGCGTATCTTCCCGTCCGTCGTTTACCAGGTCGGGATAATGACAGTCGGAATTTACCATAACCGGAATATGGCGTTTTTTAAGTTCCCCGTATGACTCTATATGTGGGTACGTTTGTCCTTTTTTTGTTTTGTTTTTGCAATTAACCTCAACGATAAATCCTTTTTCGGCGATCAAATCGAGTAATCCGAGAAAAGGTTTCCGGTACCAGTCGGCATGTATGTCGAAGTCAGGATGTCTACTTCCGTTCATGTATATTTTGTCGATGTGTCCGACGATGTCGAATCCCCCGGATTCTATCATACTTACGGACGATTCGAAAAAATGTTCGGTTATGCGTCGGATGCTACCTCCGTAGTGTTTGTTAACGCCATTCTCGAAATCCGTGTAGCTGCCGTCAATACACACCATGTTTTCTTCAAGCAACGGTTCCTGCCACTGCAGAAAATGAATGGAACTTATGCTGTAATCGAGGGGCATAGATTGGAAATATTCCGTCGAAGCATTATACGTCTTATCTAAGTAATCAATCTCAAGCCCCAGGTAAATTTCTATCGTTTCGGCATATTTGTGTTTCAGCCGGTTTATTTCTTCAATATATTCGGGAAGATCCTCTTTCGACATATTCCAGAACGTGTCGAACGGAAGCGGGGAATGTGAACTATAGCCGTATGCGCGGAATTTATTCGCTATTGCGAACCTGATGAAATCTTCCGGGTGGCTACGTCCGTCGCAAAAAGTGCAGTGACTATGGAAATTGCTGTTTTTTTCCATATTTATTTTTTATACATCGTTAATAATATACATCATTGGCATCAACAACTTGCCGATATAAATAAACAGTCGGGATTCTGATACGGAAATATATATCGATGTTTTATTTTATTACGTTAAGTTCTTTTCCTGTTTTAATAAATGCGTTGATCGCTTTGTCAAGATGAACTTTCTCGTGACCTGCCGAAAGTTGTACGCGGATACGCGCCTGACCTTTCGGAACGACGGGATAATAAAAACCTGTGACAAAGACACCTTCGTCCTGCATACGCTGTGCGAAGATCTGCGACAGCTTGGCGTCGTATAACATCACTGCGCATATAGCCGATTGTGTTGGTTTGATGTCGAATCCGGCATCGATCATCTTATCGCGGAAATATTTTACGTTATCCGTTAACCGGGTGTGCAGTTCGTTGCTTTCGCGGAGCATCTCGAACATTTCAATGCCTGCGCCCACGATTGCCGGCGCGAGAGAATTTGAGAACAGGTAGGGACGTGAACGTTGGCGCAGCAGGTCGATAATCTCCCTGTGGCCGGTTGTAAACCCCCCCATGGCTCCTCCGAACGATTTGCCAAGCGTGCCGGTAAAAATGTCTATTTTGCCATAGACGTTGTATAATTCCGCTACACCCCGTCCTGTCGGGCCTGCGACGCCAGCGGAATGGGATTCGTCGACCATGACAAGCGCATCGTATTTTTCCGCCAAAGCGCATATTTTATCCATCGGCGCCACATTGCCGTCCATGGAAAATACGCCATCGGTAGCAATGATCCGATAGCGTTGCGTTTGCGCCTCTTGCAGGCATTTTTCAAGTTCGTCCATGTTGGCGTTCGCATAACGGTAACGTTTGGCTTTGCACAGACGTATGCCGTCAATGATGGATGCATGATTAAGCGCATCTGAAATGATAGCGTCCTCTTCCGTAAGTAACGGTTCGAACAAACCTCCGTTCGCATCAAAGCATGAACCGTAAAGAATTGTGTCTTCGGTTTTAAAATATTCGGAGATTGCCGCTTCAAGCTGTTTGTGCAGATCCTGCGTTCCACATATAAAACGAACCGACGACATCCCGAAACCGCGCACCTCCATCGTTTTTTTCGCAGCTTCGATAAGGCGGGTATTGTCGGACAGGCCGAGATAATTGTTGGCGCAGAAATTAAGGGCTTCTTCTCCCTCGTTGATACATATATTCACTTTTTGCGAGGTTTTTATGATACGTTCTCTTTTGTATAATCCTGCCGATTCGATATTCGTCAGTTCATCGTTCAGGAATTGCCGGAATTTTTCGTACATATTATTATCATTTTAATTTATTTGGTGATGCAAAGATAATGCAAGCTTAGCGCAGTGCAAAACAAAATCCGTTTTTTTGTTTTGCCATCCTCTCGGTTTGCACTATCTTTTGTTGTAAAAACAGAAGACAGGCTGCGCCTCGGCAATAAAAATAAACAGGGTTTATTTTGTATTCCTCTCGGCTTGCACTATCTTTGCCCCTCATTTTAAATAAAATATTTGTAATGAAGAATATATTAGTGATAGGATCAACCGGACAGATCGGTTCTGAACTGACAATGGCGTTGAGAAAACAATATTCAGAAAGCCATGTTGTTGCAGGATATATACTTGGAGCGAAACCTCAAGGCGAATTAGCGGAATCGGGTCCCATGACAGTTGTAGATATTACAAGTGAGCAGCAGATTGTCGAAGCTGTGTCGCGCTATAAAATTGATACGATATATAATCTTGCCGCGTTATTGTCGGCGGTTGCGGAGGCAAAACCGTTACTTGCGTGGAATATAGGTGTCGGAGGTCTTTTTAATGTGCTCGAAGTGGCGCGCGAGATGCATTGTGCGGTTTTCACTCCGAGTTCTATCGGCGCATTCGGCCCGGACGCTCCTAAAGATAAAACACCTCAAGATACGCTTCGCAGTCCGCTTACAATGTATGGCGTGACGAAAGTGACGGGTGAATTATTAAGCGATTATTATTATCGGCGATATCAGGTGGATACGCGGTCCGTACGTTATCCGGGATTGATATCCTACGTAGCTCCTCCCGGAGGTGGAACGACGGATTATGCGGTTGATATTTTTTATTCCGCCGTTAAGAAAGAAACGTTTATGTGTCCGATAGCAGCCGGTACGTATATGGATATGATGTATATGCCCGATGCGGTTAAAGCTGCGATACGGTTGATGGAAGCTGACCCGTCCAAATTGAGGCATCGTAACGCTTTTAATGTGACGGCGATGAGCTTCGATCCGGAAATCATTTATAACCGGATAAAGCAGTATGTTCCGGATTTTAAGATGGAATATCAAGTAGATCCGTTGCGTCAGAAGATTGCCGATTCGTGGCCGAACTCGCTCGATGATACTTGCGCAAGGGAAGAATGGGGGTGGATGCCCGAATATGATTTGGACAGGATGACAAAAGATATGCTTGAGGCGTTAAGGAATAAGTTGAGGCGTTAAGGATATGCTTGAATTAGGGAATAAATTGAGATGTTAGGGAATAAATTGAGACGTCAAGGATTAAATTGAATGAAAGAACCCGATAATGACAGGAACTTTTATTGGAATATGATCTTAATTCCGATTTTAAGAGTTTGATCCCGATTTTGTCGTTATAAACCGGTGGTGACGGAACGGTTATTGACATTACAGGCTTTTTACTGCCGTTTTAAGCGTTGACGTTATTCGCTGATGCACTTGAACATTCGTCTGTGTGGGGGAGGGGATGAGTTGGATTTTAATATTACATAGATAAAGATGGAATGGTTATTGGAATATGAACGAGAATGGTTTTTGACCGTAAATGGTTCGCATACTAATTGGCAGGACCATTTGATGTTTATGTTTGTAAGCATATGGGTATGGTTGCCATTATTTTTGTTCCCGTTATATTTTATTATAAGAAAGCGCAAAGAGTGGTTGTCGGTATTATTATGTACGATACTGACCGGCGCGACAAGCGTTATTGTGACGGAAGTGTTTGTTAAGCCGTTATTCAAACGTTACCGTCCGACTCGTCATCCGTCATTTATGAATGATATAACAATCGTAAATGATTATATTGCGTCGGGAGATTATGGATTTATATCCGGACATTCGACAAATGCATTTGCTTTTGCGGTTATGTCGGCTCTGATAGTAAAAAATAAATGGTATTCGGCGATCATCTTTATATGGGCTGTGATTATGGTTTATTCCAGGGTATACCTTGGCGTTCATTTTATCACGGATGTGGTTCCGGGGATGGTAATAGGATCATTCATCGGATGGTTTTTGTATTTGCTGTATAGATGTATGCAGTATAAAAAGGAAGGTTTAAAACAAAAAAATAGGAATGATTATGATTCGTTTTAGTATTATATTTTTTCTTGTATTTTATAGTCAGGATTTGATGTGTCGAAAAGACACATTGCCATCTCCGGCGACGATCTCAAATAAGCCGATTACATTGGCAGATGTTAAGCCACAAACGAAGGCCGGTAAAACAATCTTTAATCGTCGCGGCTCAAAATTTATATTGCCGGCATTGTTTATCACCTACGGTACGGCTGCACGTTTCAACCAACTTCCCATCCGTCGGTTGGATCATTATGTCGATCGTGAAATACGCAAGAGTGTGAACCGTCATTATGATATAGATGATTATTTTCAATACGGGATGCCGGTATTGGCATATGGACTGGATTTTATTCCCGGTATATATTCCCGTCATAATCTTCGCGACCGGACGCTTATCATGGCAACATCGATAATAATTATGCAAAGCACCGTATCCATATTGAAATCTACGACATCCGTAGCGCGTCCGGGTGATGGCAATCATAATTCGTTTCCTTCCGGCCACACGGCGAACACGATGTTAAGCGCTCATATAATGTATAAGGAATATAAAGATGTAACGCCATGGATTGGTATCTGCGGCTATCTGATGGCAACGACGACAGGCGTCTTCAGGATGTTAAATTCTGCGCATTGGCAAAGTGACGTAGTGGCGGGCGCCGGTATCGGATTATTAAGCGCGGAGATCGGATATATGATGCTTCCCGTATGGCATTCCATATTGGGAATAAAAGATGGAGAATGTCGCTTTGTCGCTGTTCCTGCTATTAGTCCGCAGAATTATGGCATAGGCTTTGTTTGCCTGTTTTAAAAATATTTCTTTGCGTAATGGCGGATTCATCTAAATAATTTGTACTTTTGCAGGCTCAATGCATTACATTATTAACTATAAAATTATTTATTAGACGATGGTGAAGAGAGTTGGGAACTTAATCCCGGACACCTTTTTTATCGCTAAGGGCAGTGGCGATTCCGATTTGGAGAAACATGCCGGTTCTTATCATATGGCGTTGCACGACGCCGGTATAGCAGATTATAACATAATGACTTATTCGTCCGTTATACCCGGTACGGCGCGTCTCATTACAATGGATGAAGTTGATATGCCTCCGTTTGGTTCCGAACTTAAAACGATAATGGCTGTGTCGCATGGCTATCAGGATGAATTTGTTTCTGCCGGTATTATTTATGCATGGATGTATAAGGATGAGAATTTCGATGAGAAGGTTGGCGGCCTTGTCTGCGAAGTGAGCGGGAGGTTTCGCATCGAAGAGCTGGAAGCCCGCCTTATACGCGTGATTAATGATTTGCATCAGCGGACGTATTCGAAATATTATTTAGGTGAGATGAATTTTATCACGGAAGGAATTACCATCGAACGACGTTATGGTACGGCTCTCGCCGCCCTTTGTTTCACAGAGTTTGTATCGCCCGAAATATAGAAGAGCGTTTGAGGATAGACGGATCTGTTTTTTTTAGGATCAAATTGTAAAAAAAACGATATCCGCTCCCGGCAGATCCTTTTCCGTATCGAATTGTCAGGAGGCGACAAAATATCAGATTCGATCTAAAACTTTTTCAATAAGAGCGGGGAGGATGTGATTATAGTCGGTTTTCATGTTTTTGTTCACGCGTCCGGCGATGATACAGCATACCGTCACGGCGCGATGCCCCATCATTGTTGCCAGGCCGGTTAAGGCTGAGCTTTCCATTTCAAAGTTGGTGATACGCCTGTTTTCAAAATTAAAAATTTCGATTTTACGATTCAACTCTGCGTCCGTAAGCGTGAGACGCAGTTCGCGTCCCTGCGGGCCATAGAATCCGTTGGCAGCGATGGTTATACCGCGGATCATATCGTCTTTTGCGATTTGTTCCATTAAAGACACATCTGCCGACACTGCATACGGGCGTATGCCGGTTATTTTCCAGTCCAGGCGACGTATCAGTTCGTTTTCCAAAACGATATCGCGGATTTTTTCATTATCCCGGTAGAAGTAAACTACGCCGTCGAATCCGATCGATTTCTCTGCCGCCACGTATGTTCCGATGGGAGTGAACGGTTGCAGGCCACCCGAAGTTCCAATGCGCACCATCGTGAGTTGACGGAATACAGGGCGAACGGTACGGGTCTCGAAATCTATGTTGGCAAGCGCATCCAGTTCGTTGACTACAATATCTATATTGTCGCATCCGATGCCGTGTGATACGACTGTGATGCGCTTCCCGTTACATGTTCCCGTAATCGAGTGAAACTCACGGTTTGAGATGTCACATTCCGTTGTCTCGAAATAACCGGCAATCATGGATACGCGCGCAGGATCACCGCAAAGCACGATGAGGTCGGCAAGTTGTTCCGGTTTTAAATGAAGATGGAATACGCTGCCGTCGCCGTTTATGATAAGTTCCGAATTTTCAATATATTTCATATGTACATCCTTTAGAATTGTTCAAGTTTTTTTTGTTTCCTGATAAGCGTCGACGTTTATGCGTCACCATATGAAAAACCGGGAGATGACGGTTCAAATTTTGAGATTCTCATCTCCATTTGAGACTGTCATCTCCCGATTGTCTATTTAGTAAATGGTTATACTTCCGGCTATTTATCTATCGGCTTGCTTTGATTACCGGTCGGTTTTGAAATCGCATCGCGCATAGAAGTGTCGGCTTCAATGTTTTTCATGCGATAATAGTCCATTATGCCGAGATTCCCGCTACGGAAAGCTTCGGCCATCGCTTTCGGTATTTCAGCTTCCGCCTCGATCACTTTTGCACGGGCTTCCTGCGCTTTTGCTTTCATTTCCTGTTCGGTTGCGACAGCCATTGCACGGCGTTCCTCCGCTTTTGCCTGGGCGATATTCTTATCCGCCTGCGCCTGATCCATCTGTAATACGGCGCCGATATTTTTACCTATATCAATATCCGCAATATCAATGGATAATATTTCGAATGCGGTGCCGGCGTCAAGACCTTTGCGTAATACTAATTTGGATATGGAATCAGGATTTTCCAGCACGCTTTTGTGGCTTTCCGAGGAGCCTATGGACGATACGATACCTTCGCCTACGCGGGCAAGGATCGTTTCTTCGCCGGCGCCTCCAACCAATTGTTTGATATTCGCGCGTACGGTAACGCGCGCTTTGGCTATCAACTGTATGCCGTCTTTCGCCACGGCTGCAACGGGCGGCGTATCAATAACTTTCGGGTTCACAGACATTTGTACGGCCTGAAACACATCTCTTCCGGCAAGATCAATAGCCGTCGCCATCTGGAAAGATAAGTCGATGTTTGCTTTTGATGCCGAAACAAGTGCATGGACAACGCGTTCGACATGTCCTCCCGCGAGATAGTGCGCTTCCAGTTCGTCGCGGGTCAATGTCTTCAGTCCCGCTTTGTGCGCTTCTATCATAGCGCGTGTGATAACGCCGGGCGGCACTTTACGAATACGCATCAGAAACAGTTGGATAAGTGAAATATTCACCCCGGATACTTTTGCCGAGATCCATAGCAGGAACGGCACATAATAAAAGAAAATGCATAGTAACACAAACGCTATGCCAATTGTTACAACAAATAATAGATCCATAATTTTAAATATTTATATTGTTAATATTTTCGACTGTTACGCTGAAGCCTTCGATACCGGTGATGACGACAGGCGTATTTTCATCGACAAATTCATTGACGGATTTTGCCTCGACGGTAATATTATTAAAGCGAGCTTTGCCGATGGGGGCGAGGCGCGATAAAGTAACGCCTTTGTCGCCGACATGCAGGTTCTTGTCCTTTGGAGACGATATGGTAGAATCGATATCCGTTTTAAGAGATACGCGGCTGAAGGAATCTCGTCGTAATAACCGAAAAAAAACGCCTCCGAAAATGAGGACGGAAGATATGACGGTTATGTTTCCGGTCATTGCGTTTACGGAATATGCGAAAATTATCCCCCCGACGGCAAACAATATGCCTCCGATGCCTGCAATTGTTATTCCCGGCAGCAGGAATATCTCCGCAAGAATCAGAAATACGGCGGCTACCATTAGAAAAATAATAATAATTATATCTGTTACCATATGTTATAGATATTTTTGTGTTTTCAGTATTTAAAGCCTGTTCGGATATTTTCCGCATTACGCGCTTTCTTTTCCATTGTCCCGGCTTTTTCCATCAGTTGATAAAGCCGGTTCTCCGCCTGTAATATTGTCGGCTTCAATTGTTCGCGCACGGATGCGTTACCTTTGGAATAAGAACTGCGCGCCTCGTCTAATTTGTTGTTTAGCGATTTTATTTGTTTGTTCAGGCTGATTACTTCCGAATAAAATTCTTTTGCTTCGTGGCTTTTTATTTCATTCAGCGTATAGTACGTTGTTTTGTCATTTACGACAAAAATGAAATCGCGTTCTTCTTTTTTTTCTTTCGTCGTCAGGTCTTTATGCGCGAGGGCTATCAGATCTGTGTAATTAACGTCTTCTTTCCAAGTGTCTTTTATGGATGTCAGCGCAGCGCGTTTTATTAATACGTCGGCATCTTCCATATTGTCAATACGTTTACGTGACGGATCGGGTATGAAGAGGTAGGCGCAAACTTTGTCTTCCGGTTGATTCCGGTCGGAGACGAACCAGCCCAAGCCTTTTGCCTCATCAATTACCATCATATAATCATTGGCGGAAGAATTAAACGGCATACCCATTTGTTCGGGGGCCAGATATGAACTCGTATTCGTGTTGTAACGCGTTACAAAGATGTCATAACCGCCGATAGAGCCATAGCCTTTTGATGAGAAATACAGTGTGACGCCGTCGGACAATACGAAAGGATAATTATTGTCGAACGAATTGTCCGTTACGAGGATTTTCTCATCTCCCCATGCATCGAGCAGTTTGCTTTGGGTATAAATGGCATAAGCGCCATACTCCGATGGACGGGCATAATAAATCTTATCTCCTTTTTGATTTTGATAGACAATCGACGAAACCGTCTCCGGGACATCGAAAAACTTATTGTAATACTCCAGACTGCCGCTTTCTTCGCTTAGGCTGTAAGTATTAAGAAACGTCTCTTTGTTTATAATAATACTGTCAATCACTTGTATATCTTCCGTTTTTTCCTGCATGCGATGTAAATTTCGCGTTTGTTCCAATTTTATTTCCGATTCGTTAGTATCTTCTTTTTTCTTTTTCTGCAAGTCGATATATCCTTCCCACATTTCGACCGCTTTATCAAAACGATACATATCCATGTAAAGACAGGCCAGATAACGATACGACTCCATCACTTTGCGTTTGTTAGCGACGAGCAGGTATTTTTCCGCATTTTCCAAGTCTCCGGTTTCATAGCAACATACGCCATACCATTGATTGTATGATGAATTATTCGGTGATTGCCGGACAAGTTTTTCAAATACGGGCTTTGCTTCCCCGTAATTGCCTTCGTTATATAAGATCTTCGCCTGATCAAGGCTTTGCGTATATCCGTAAGAACTTATCGACAAAAATAAAAATGCAAAAAGTATTTTAGCAAGCTTTTGTATCATATGTGTATATGTAATAAATTACAAATATTTCATACCGTAAAGATAGGAGAAAAACCTTAATTGATGTCTTAAAAAAACGTAAATCATGATATGGTATTACAGATGTTGTCTATATGAGATATTATATCCTCCTCATTATCAGGGTGAAACCATTTTATTTCGACATCCCGCTTGAGCCATGTTATTTGCTTACGGGCGTATATGCGCGTGTTGCGTTTTATTTTCTCTACGGTTTCGTCAAAGGTATAGGTGCCATCGAAATACAGGAATAATTCTTTATATCCTACAGTGTTAAGGGAGTTTAGGTTTCGCATGGGGTAGGCGCGCTGCGCTTCTTCCGCCAAACCTTCATCGAACATCATATCTACACGTTTGTTTATCCGGTTGAATAGTTCCTGACGCTCCCGCATGAGGCCTATTTTATGTATTATATACGGGCGTTCTTTCACCGTATTCGTTCTGAAAGACGAATACGGTTTTCCCGTCATGCGGCATATCTCAACTGCATGAATCACGCGTCTATGATTCATACGATCCACATTATTATAATGTGTAGGGTCTGTTTTTTTCAGTTCTTCGAGTATCGGAGCGAGGCCTTCCTTATCATATTGTTCCCATAAAGCATCGCGTATATCTTGTGTGACGGTCGGCATTTCGTCAATACCTTTGCAAACGGCGTCGATATACATCATGGAACCGCCGCAAAGGAGTAGAAACGGTTGCGATTCGTGCAGTTTATTGATCAGCGACGTTGCTTCTTCTTCAAAAATACTTGCACTGTAATAGTCGGATAGTGTGTGTGTAGCTACGAAATAGTGTTTGACAAGGGCTAACTGTTCTTTTGAAGGAGCTGCCGTACCGACGGGCAATTCTTTATATATCTGACGTGAATCCGCCGATATGACAGGACTTCCGATATGACGGGAGATGGCGATGCTTAATGCTGTTTTTCCGACGCCCGTCGGCCCGAGTAAAACAAATAATATTTTCATACGGAACCGTCAGAATCGTTCTTTCGGTAATTCGGTAATTCGTTAAACGAATCATTCTCTAAATCATTGAGTTCTTCGTCGTCAAATTCGTCTTCTCCGTAGAAATTTTCTTCCAGATCTATACTGATGTCGTCGGCTATAACATCGAAATCGATAAATTGACTCGGCGGTTCCCCGTCGGATTTCGTACACGCGGGTTTTTCCAGGTCTTTTCCCGTGATGATTTCACGAAGTTCAATGAAAAAACAACGCTCTGCCATTTGATCGAATACGTAAAGAAGTTTCTGATGTTCTTCTTCGAGAAGATCTTCCAGATAGGTGTTTTCCATTATATAACTATCTTCTTCCGAAGATGTATCCATCTCTATCAGCGTGATTTCGGTTTGTTTGCCCCAATCATCCCCGCAAGTAAAAAATGAATACAATTGTTTATCTTCATATCCGGTCGCTTTAAGGATCTCGTTATGAAAATCAAGAAATGTCGCCTGCGAACTTATTTGTATTTCTCTTTTGAAGTTATCTACTTCGTCGGATAACAGTAAAAATCTGTAAATCATAATCGTTGTTTTTAAGAAGGTGAGATGTAAATATGTGAATAAAATATGATATTACAAAATGAATATGTGTTTATTTTTTTAATCATCTATGGAGCCTCTTACAATACCTCTTTTCGATGTTTTTATAAAGTTAAGGATAAGATCGCGTTCTACGCTGGGATCATATTCCGTTTCAATGGCATTGAGGGCTTCCGTATTGTTAAGTCCGCGCGTATATAAAGTGCGGTAGATATCCTGTATGAGGAATATCTGGTTGTTAGTGAACCCTCGCCGGTGCAAGCCTACGATGTTAATTCCGCAGTATGCGATAGGTTCGCGACCGATCAGCGTATAGGGGGGGATATCTTTGCCGACGCGAGATCCGCCCTGTATCATCACATGTTTTGATATACGCGTAAACTGATGAACTAATGAGCCGCCGCTGATGATGGCGTAATCGTCGACTTCGACTTCGCCGGCAAGCTGGGAGGCGTTTCCAATGATGACATTATCTTTGATCACGCAATCGTGGGCGATATGGGCGTAAGCCATGATGAGGCAGTTGTCGCCGACGACGGTTTTCGCTTTTGAGGCTGTACCTCTGTTCACCGTGACACATTCGCGTATGGTTGTATGGTCTCCTATTTCTGCGGTAGATTCTTCCCCGACAAATTTCAGGTCTTGTGGAACGCCGGCAATGACGGCTCCCGGGAATATCTTACAATCGAACCCTATTCGGGCGCCATCTAAAATTATGGCATGTGGGAAAATGTGACAATTGTCTCCGATTACGACATTTTTCTCAATTACGGCAAAAGGCTCGATTGTAACGTTGTTTCCTATTTTTGCTTCCTTGTGGATAACGGCTAATGGTGAATGCATATTTTTATTTGTTTTTAATGATTTGCGCCATAAATTCAGCTTCACAAACGACTTTTTCTCCTACAAAAACATATCCTTTCATTGTAGATATACCTCGACGTATGGGAGCTAAGAGTTGTAACCGGAAGATGAGCGTATCACCCGGAATTACTTTCTGACGGAATTTCACCCCGTCGATTTTCATGAAATAAGTGGAATAGCGTTCCGGTTCATCGACGGAGTTAAGTACCAGTAAGCCTCCGGTTTGCGCCATTGCTTCGACGAGTAATACGCCGGGCATGACGGGTTCCTGCGGGAAATGTCCTTGAAAGAAAGGTTCGTTTACCGTGACGTTTTTAATGCCGACAATAAAATCTCCTCCTATCTCAATAATTTTGTCAACGAGCAGGAATGGATATCGATGAGGTAACAGTTCGCGGATACGGTTAATATCCATCGCTGGAATTTCGGACGTGTTGTATATCGGAGACTGTATATCATTCAGTTTGATATCTTTACGTATTAATCGTGCAAGTTGGTTGTTGATTTTATGTCCCGGACGTGTCGCAATGACATGTCCTTTGATGGGTTTTCCGATAAGGGCCAGATCTCCTATGACATCTATTAGCTTGTGGCGCGCCGGCTCGTTTGGGAACGCGAGGGGTCTGTCGTTTACATAGCCAAACTCTTTAACGTTTACCTGCGGCAGGCCTAACGTGTCGGCGATACGGTTCATATCTGATTGATCCATTTTTTTGTCGTAGATGACGATGGCATTATCCAGGTCGCCGCCTTTTATCAGGTTGTTTTGTAATAGCATTTCTATTTCGCGGACGAATACGAAAGTTCTTGATGATGCGATTTTTTCAGGGAACTCACCAAGATTTGTCAGCGAAGCATATTGATTGGACAATACCGGAGAGTCAAATTCTATCAGCACGTTGATGCTGAATTTGTCGTCGGGAAGGATGATCAGCGACGACCCCGTTTTTTCGTCTTTCACCTCGATCTTATGCCGTACGATGTAAAAATCTTTCGGTGCGTTTTGTTCCGTGATACCGACCCTTTCGATATATTCGGAGAAGTAACGCGCACTTCCGTCAAGGATGGGAATCTCCGGCGCATCCACTTCGATAAGGCAATTGTCAATACCCCATGCATATAAAGCGGCAAGTGCATGTTCCACCGTGCTTACACGTACATTACCTTTCGAAATGACCGTTCCCCGTTGTGTGTTTGTCACATTTTCGGCTACTGCGTCGATAATGGGTTGTTCTTCTATATCTATACGTTTAATTTTATAGCCATGATTTTCGGGGGCAGGCTTAAATGTTACATTTATACATAGTCCGGTATGAAGCCCTTTGCCTTTTAATGAAAATTCGGAAGCTAATGTTGTTTGTTTCTGCATATTGTTATTGTTTATTTTTTTTCAAGTCTTCCACGTCTTTCTGTAATTGGGCGAGGTTCAGGTATATCTCCGGCAGTTTTTTGATGATGATGCTTGAACGCATGAATTTTTTTATCGGTATAGCCGGTGTACCCATGATTTGCGAGTTCGTTTTTACGTTGCTTATTACTCCCGATTGCGCTGCTATCTGTGTGTTATCGCCTACTTTAAGGTGTCCGCTTATCCCGACTTGGCCGCCAAGCATACAATTAGAGCCTATTTTCGTAGACCCTGCAATTCCGACCTGCGAAGCCATCACCGTATTTTTGCCGATCTCCACGTTATGAGCTATTTGGATAAGGTTGTCGAGTTTTACGCCTTTATGTATTGTTGTAGCTCCTATAACCGCACGGTCGATGGTTGTGTTGGCTCCTATTTCCACGTTATCTTCCAGAATGACATTCCCAAGTTGGGCGATTTTTTTGTATTCACCGTTTTCCGGGGCGAATCCGAATCCGTCCGCGCCAATGACGGCGCCGGCGTGAATTATACAATTGTTGCCGATCACGCATCCGTCATAGATTGTGACATGCGGATAAACGATTGTGTTATCGCCGATGCCGACATGATCGCCAATGTACGCATGGGGATATATCATACAGTTTTTTCCTATCGCAGTATTTTTGCCGATATATGCAAATGCGCCTACGTAACAATCTTCGCCGAGAGTAGCTGTTCCGGCGATGAAAGCAGATGCGTCGACGCCGTTTTTACGGGTCTTTGACTGTTCTGACAGGTTAAGCAACGTAGCCAAAGATGCGTAAGCGTTCGGCACTTTTATCAAAGTCGGCTCTACTGCCGAAACCGGAAAGAAATCCTGATTTACAAGCACGATGCTTGCTCTCGTGTGATATATGAAATGTTCATATTTCGGATTTGCCAGAAACGTAATCGTTCCGGGCAGTCCTTCTTCTATTTTGGAAAAATCATGGACTTTTGTAGTCGGATCGCCAACCACATCTCCTTTTAAAAAATCAGCAATCTGTTGAGCTGTAAACTCCATCCTTTTATTATTTTGAAATCTCATTGCAAAATATAACAGCTTTGTACGTTCCACTTGTTTTTGACAACATACTTTTTAGCCCACAAAGTTAGTAAAAAAATGAATTACTTGAAAAAATTATATGAAACATATCCATTTTGACTAAATAATTCCTTTTTCGGACAAGTGATATTCCATTTCTTTCCGGATGGAAAGAGCTTCTTGTCCGGCTTTTACGGCAAAATCTTCAGCGTGGCCGGCATATATGACAGCACGCGATGAATTGACAATAAGTCCGCAGGTGTCGTTCATCCCGTACTTGCAGACCTCTACTATAGAACCGCCTTGCGCGCCTATCCCCGGTACAAGCAGGAAATGTTCCGGCGCTATCTTGCGTATATTTTCGAACATCCGGCCCTGTGTAGCGCCGACAACATACATCATATTTTCGTCGTTTCCCCATGTTTGTGAAATACGCAATACTTTTTCGAACAGGCGTTCCCCATCTTTATCTTCAGCCAGTTGAAAATCTGTTGAACCTTTATTTGATGTAAGAGCAAGGAGGATAACCCATTTGCCTCTGTAGTGAAGGAACGGGGCAGCGCTGTCTTCTCCCATATACGGGGCTACGGTAAGCGCGTCGCAGTCCAGTTCTTCAAAGAATGTTTGGGCGTACATGGCCGAGGTGTTACCGATGTCACCTCGTTTGGCGTCTGCTATGATAAACTGTTCGGGATAATATGTTTTTAAATATTTCACTGTTTTTTCGAGCGCTATCCATCCTTTTATCCCTCCGGATTCGTAAAACGCGAGATTCGGTTTATATGCGATACAATAATCGGCGGTGGCATCTATAATCGCTTTATTGAAAGCGAATATGGGATCTTCTTCTTTTAACAGGTGGGGCGGTATTTTTTTTATATCCGTATCTAATCCTATGCACAAGAATGATTTTTTATGTTTGATATTCGTTATGAGTTCGCTTTTGTTCATAGTTCATTTTCTTTTATTCTTTCTGCGTTTTCCGCAACAATCAGATGATTGATACAATCCTGGATGTCGCCGTTCATGAAAGCGGCAAGATTATAGACCGTATAATTGATGCGATGATCGGTAATACGTCCCTGAGGATAGTTGTAAGTGCGTATTTTCGCCGAGCGGTCGCCCGTCGAAACCATAGTTTTGCGCCGTGAAGCGATGTCGTCTATATATTTTTGATGTTCTTTATCGTATATGAACGAGCGCAGGCGGCTTAATGCCCGTTCTTTGTTTTTCGGTTGATCCCGTGTTTCCGTACATTCAATAAGTATTTCTTCGGTAACGCCGGTGTTCGGATTTTTCCATAAGTACCGCAGGCGGACTCCAGACTCTACTTTATTTACATTTTGTCCGCCGGCGCCGCTTGAACGGAAGGTATCCCATTTTATTTCACCTTCGTTTATCTCGACGTCAAACTCATCAGCTTCGGGTAACACGGCTACCGTTGCTGCCGAGGTGTGTATGCGTCCCTGCGTTTCGGTTTGCGGTACGCGTTGTACGCGGTGAACGCCCGATTCGTATTTTAATGTGCCGTACACGTTATCGCCCGAAACGATGAAAATCATTTCTTTAAAACCTCCGGAAGTTCCATCATTGCAGTTGGATACGCTGATGTTCCAGCCTTTTAGTTCGCAATATCTGGAGTACATGCGGAACAAATCTCCAGCGAATATTGCCGCTTCGTCGCCGCCTGTGCCGCTACGTATTTCGACGATTGCATTTTTATCGTCTTCAGGATCCGCGGGAATGAGTAGTAATTTTATTTCTTCTTCTATTTCAGGAAGACGTTGCCGCCCGGCCTCCACTTCTTCGTTTGCGATCTTGCGCATCTCCGGGTCTTGTTCCGAGGCGAGAATCTCTTTTGCCTCCGCTACATTCCCCAATGTCTGTATATATTTTTTGCGCACATCGATCAAGCGTTCGAGTTCTTTGTATTCTTTTGAAAGGCGGACATAACGTCTCTGGTCGGCGATGATCGAAGGATCCGTAATCAATGTGGATACTTCGTCGAAACGTCCGACTAATCCGTCAAGTTTCTGTAATATGTGGTTTGTATCAGGCATATATTTTCAATGATAGTAAAATTCTCCAAATTCACTTTTTATTATCAACTCTTTTTTGTCGGAGGCTTCCACATGTCCTACAATCCGGGCGTCGATGCCAAAAGACTTACTTATTTTTATCGTTTCTTCGGCATGTTTTTCATCAAGGTAGATTTCAAAGCGGTGTCCCATATTGAAAACTTTGTACATTTCCGCCCAGTCGGCGCCGCTTTGTTCCTGAATTGTTCCGAATAGCGGCGGAACGGGAAACATATTATTTTTTATCACACGGAGATTATCGACAAAATGAAGTATTTTCGTTTGTGCACCGCCGGAACAATGTACCATTCCATGTATGTCGGCACGCATGACGTCTACTATTTTTTTTACGACAGGTGCATAGGTGCGGGTAGGAGATAATACCAATTTTCCGGCATCGACAGGTACGCCATTAATGGCGTCAGTAAGTTTGAGGCGACCGGAATAGACTAATTCTTCCGGTACGGCGGCGTCGAAACTTTCCGGATATTTCCCGGCGAGATATTTCGCAAAGACATCATGTCGTGCGGACGTCAGCCCATTACTGCCCATTCCTCCGTTGTATGCTTTTTCGTACGTCGCCTGTCCGTACGATGCCAGTCCGATAATTGCATCCCCTGCGCAGATATTCGCGTTGTCGATAACATCGCTCCGTTTCATGCGGCATGTTACGGCGCTATCTACGATAATCGTCCGTACCAGATCGCCTGCATCGGCCGTTTCGCCTCCTGTGGCATACGCTCCTATACCCATATTGCGCAGTTCCGCCAATAATTCGTACGTACCGTTTATGATAGCCGATATAACTTCGCCCGGTATAAGCGTTTTATTACGTCCGATAGTGCTTGAGACAAGGATCTTATCGACGGCGCCGACACAAAGCAGGTCGTCGATGTTCATAATCAACGCGTCTTGTGCAATGCCTTTCCATACTGACAGATCGCCGGTCTCGCGCCAATAGATATAAGCTAATGATGATTTTGTACCTGCGCCGTCGGCATGCATGATGTTACAATAATCGGGATCACCTCCCAATATATCGGGGATAATTTTGCAGAAAGCTTTCGGATAAAGGCCTTTATCAATGTCTTTTATAGCGTTGTGGACATCTTCCTTAGATGCGCTTACGCCACGCATGTTATATCTTTGGTCACTCATCGTTCTTTATATTTATTTGCGGACATTAAGCGTATCTCCCGGTTTGGGGGTATAGCTGTCTTTTATTTTGTTAAGCTTATATAATGATTTCAACTTCATACCGTATAACTGAGATATACTATGTAAGGATTCCCCTTCTTTAACAATATGGACAAAGTTGTCTTTATCCGCATATTTTCTTTTTTCCTGAAGATATATCCGGTCTCCTTTTTTCAGTTTTTGTTCTGTCGTTGTATCATTATATTTCAATAATCTTTTCAGTTTCATGCGTGTGTCATACGCGATGAATTCATAAGTGTCATTTTCCTGTGCTTCGATATAGTGAACATCGTTTGTTTTGAGAATCCTGCGTCGCCAGTTTACAACTGCCGGGTGACTTCTGTTTTCGGGAGCATTTATCTTTATCTCGTAAATTTCATCAATTATCGGAGTTTTTTCTATGATTTTCGCCCTGTCATACTTATGCAGTTCGTACGTTTCAATAATACTGACGAGCTTTGAACCGTAAGATTTGTCGGTAGCGTAACCACATCGCTGCAAACCGTAAGCCCATCCTTTGTAATCGTATATGTCAAGGTTGAACAATGATACATAGTATTTTCTTTTTGAAAGAAACAGCGAGTGGTCGATATACGAATCTTCGACGGTCTTATACGTCCGGAAACACTCGTTTTGTTCGTCGTCGTCATGATATATACGTCCGCCGCGCCATTCCTCTTTACATTTTATGCCAAAGTGATTATTTCCCTGACGCGCCAGGCGGCTACTGCCTGCTGCCGATTCTAAAAGTCCTTGCGCTAAAGTAATGCTTGCGGGTATCTTATGCGTCTTTTGTTGCTTAACAGCTAATGTTTTATATTTTTCAATATATGCTTCATATGCTGAACTCTTTGTTTTCTTTTTACTCTCTCCGTGCGCATAAAATGCGCATAGTGTAAGCGAAAAACATAAGAATGATAAGCGTATATATTTATTCATAACACAAATATTTTTTATTAATGTAAGACTCACATGCCGGATTTTTTTGTTTCCAATCAGGATACATGTATGTCTCATTTTCTGTTTCTTTAATTGTTGACGTTCAAAAACGGGTGCAAATATACGCCTTACAAATGAAAAATCCTTGTTAATGTGCATGAAAATAAATCGAACGTATAAAAAATTAGCAAGAAATCGAGTTCTACGGGTTTTATTTGCAACTTGTGGATTTATCGACACTGTCTTTCGGCAAGGAGAATATCCGGTGAATAGAGTTGGAAACCAACGGATTTACCCGAAGATGACTTCGACGTAGATCTGGGCGTTTTCGAAGCGGACAACAATAACTTTCGTTCCTTTGTCGATAAATCCCGATTCAGATATTCCGTCGTAGTAAGCGCCGTCAATGATAATTTTGCCGGAAGGTCGAAGAATGGTTGCCGCTATACCTTCTTTTCCGACGAGAGCGGATAGGGACGGGGTTGATCTTGCCTGTTCAAGGTCGGTTGAAAGCGCAATTTCCCGCAGAATGCCATTTTTCCCGATGCGACTTGACAACCACAACATACCTCCGAATCCTGCTGAAATTCCGATTAATACAACCATGATGGAACGTCCGATTTCAAAATCGCCGACATCTTCGAAATTAAAATTTATGTTGTTTACAAGAGCAAGGGAGAGTGCGGCGACAATCAGAATCGTACCGGATATTCCGGCGATGCCGAATCCGGGTATGACAAAGACCTCCAATGCAACTAATATAAGTCCGATGAAAAAAGTCAGAATTTCCCAATTAGCAGCGAGGCCATCTATATATAAAGGAGCAAAATATAATATAGCGGCAGTAAGCGCTGCGGCCGACGGGAAACCTATTCCAGGCGTCTGAAGTTCGAAATAGAGGCCTCCTATAATAATCATAATTAGTAATGACTGAAATACCGGATTCATCATAAATCCTTTCAGATTGTCTATCCATGAAGGATGATAGCTTCGGAGTTCATATTCGTCATATTGCATATATTTTGTTATGACATCATCGACAGATTTCGCTATTCCGTCGCAATATCCCCATGTCAACGCTTCTTCTGTGGTGAAAGTCAAGGTTTTTCCCGAATCTATCAGGTTTGGGATTATGATCCGTTCGTCTACCATAGCTTCGGCTATTTTAGGGTCGCGAATCCACTTACAGGTTGTGTCTGCGCCGTTTATGATTGTGTCGCGTCCATGAGCTTCGGCCGTGGCGCGCATCATCGAACGCATATATGATTGATATTTGTCGGGCAGCGCTCCGCCCGTTTGATCAACGACGGTAGCCGCTCCGATGCTGGCGCCTTTACGCATGTATATGTTTTTACATGCGATGGAGATAAGCGCGCCGGCTGATGCTGCGTTATTGTCGATAAACACGTATATGGGAATAGGACTGTAGAGTATCGCCGTACGCATGGAGTCGGCCGCTTCGAGCAGTCCCCCGTAGGTGTTCAGGTGAAGAAGTATGGCGTCGGCATTCAGCGACTGCGCTTCGGTAAGCCCTTTTGTAAGATATATCTGCGATGTTTTATCAATTTCTTTTTTAATGTCTATCTTATAGATCAGAGGCTTGTTTGCAGCATGAATCGTATTTGCGGCAAGCCATATGAAAATAAAGATGATAGTCGTATGAAAAAATCTTTTGCTCATAGTATTTGTATTAATGGGTATATTATTTATTGAAATTCATATTTTTTTCACAACGTCTTCGCTAATAGTTATCATACGCGTTGTCGTGTCGGAGCAAACATGCCGGACAATCTGTTCGATCATCTCTTTCAGTTCGTTAATGAACGCGGCGGCATTATAAGCGCCTTGTTCTATTTGACGCAGTTTTTTTTCCCACAGGCCGGTTAGTTCTGCGCTTTTCAGCAGTTCATCCTGTATGGTGTCGATAAGTTCTACGCCTGTCGATGTTGCATGCAGGTTTTTACGTTCCTTACGTATGTAGTTACGTTTGAATAATGTTTCTATGATGGCGGCGCGTGTTGACGGCCTGCCGATACCGTTTTCTTTCAGCACATCGCGCAGTTCATCGTTGTCGACAAATTTTCCGGCTGTTTCCATGGCGCGTAAAAGTGTCGCTTCGGTATATGGTTTGGGCGGCATCGTCCATCTTTCCGCAAAATCCGGCTTGTGCGGGCCGCTTTCACCTTTTGTGAAATCCGGCAATACAGTGTTTTCTTCAGCCGGACGTTGCTCATTACCGCTATTGTTTTGTTCGGCATTGTCGTTGTTTAGCGGTTCTTTATCTATGGGCTGTTTCTCGAAAACGACACGCCAGCCCGGACTAAGAATCTGTTTGCCGGTAGCTTTGAATTTGACATCCTCGACTTCTCCCAATACGGTTGTTGTTGATATTTCGCAGTCGGGATAAAATACGGCGATGAATCGTCGTGTAACAAGGTCATAGACTCGTTGCTCATTACCGGAGAGGTTTCGTGGCGGCGCTCCTGTCGGTATAATGGCATGGTGGTCGGTAACTTTTGTGTTGTCGAAGACTTTTTTTGATTTAGGAATTTTAGCCGTCAACAGTGTGGCGGTAAGCGCTGTATAGTCGGTTAGTCCTTTAAGTATTTGCGGAATCTTAGGATATAAATCTTCGCTCAGAAACATTGTGTCTACGCGCGGATAAGTCGTTACTTTCTTTTCGTAAAGCGATTGTATCAGCTTCAGCGTATCATCGGCGGAGAATGAGAATTTTTTGTTACATTCGACTTGCAAAGATGTCAGGTCGAACAGCCGTGGAGCCGTCTCTTTCCCTTTCTTTTTGGTGATGTCCGTAATGGTAAAAAGTTTGTCCGTTATTTTTTGTAATAACTCTTCACCTTCCTCTTTCTTTGAGAATTTCCCGTGTAACGAAGAAAACGTTATTTTGCGGTATACGGTTTTTAATTCCCAATAAGGTTCCGGTTTGAAATTTTCAATTTCTTTTTGGCGTTTTACGATTAGCGCAAGCGTCGGCGTCTGTACGCGTCCTATGGATAAGACCTGTTTGTTTTGACCATAATATAATGTATATAAACGAGTAGCATTCATGCCGAGAATCCAATCGCCGATGGCGCGTGACAGTCCAGCCTCATAAAGATGTTGATATTCGCATTGGTCTTTCAACGCCAGGAATCCTTCGCGTATGGCGTCTTCCGTAAGGGATGATATCCAGAGGCGTCGTACGGGGCATTTACATCCGGCTTTCTGCATTACCCAGCGTTGTATCAGTTCACCTTCCAAGCCGGCGTCTCCGCAGTTGATTACTTCTTCTGCATTTTGAATGAGCGTCTCAAGTATCTTAAATTGTTTGTGATAAGTAGGGTTGTCGATAAGTTTTATACCAAAGCGGGGTGGTATCATCGGCAAAAAACGTACGTTCCATTGTTTCCAGTCGGGAGAATAATCCTGCGGTTCTTTAAGTGTACATAAATGTCCGAATGTCCATGATACCTGATAGCCGTTTCCCTCCATAAACCCCTCCATTTTTCGGGTGGCTCCGAGAACTTCGGCTATCTCGCGCGCTACGCTTGGTTTTTCAGCGATACATACTTTCATAAATATGGGTGAATCGTGATTAACTATTAATTCTATGTAAGCGACTTTTAGTCGAAGGATGAATTAATACGGTCGATATATTCAAGAATTTCTTCGCGTCCTTCTTTTTTCTCCGACGACGAAATAAATACAGGAGGTAGTTCCTCCCAGCTTTCAAACATCTTTTTACGATAGATCTCGAAGTTTTCCGACAGTTTGTGTTTGCTTATTTTGTCGGTTTTCGTAAAGATTATTGAAAAAGGAATACCGGATTCGCCTAACCATTCCATAAATTCGATATCTATCTTTTGCGGTTCGTGACGACAGTCGATAAGCACGAAAAGGTTTGTCAACTGTTCGCGATCAAGTATATAATTTTCTATTATTTTCCGGATATTTTCGCGCCCTTTTTTACCTCTTTGCGCATATCCGTATCCCGGCAGGTCTACGAGATACCATTTATCGTTGATTATAAAATGATTGATCAACTGCGTTTTACCGGGCGTCTGCGATGTCATGGCCAGATGCTTATTGTTTGTGAGCATATTAATAAGCGATGACTTCCCGACATTCGAGCGGCCGATAAAGGCATATTCAGGTAAAGTTCCTGCCGGACACTTTCTGATATCGGTATTACTGATTACGAATTTTGCACTTTTTACCTCCATAGATTAATTTTTGAGAAGGCAAAACTACATGAAAAACTCGAATTTTCCAAATGCAGGAGATGAAAAAACGGTTTCACAGATTCAACCGTCAAATGCAACAAAATTATTAATACGCTCAAAGAATAGCTTTCTATGCGTGTCAAATATAAATGAAATTCCAGACATTGCTACACATACCGATAAAAATGTAATGCAAAATTTATAGGGGAATGTTTCCGCAGCCTGCCGCCTGAACGGTTGTCTTTCCGGATAAATCGATAGATCCGTTCGGTATATTGATCCGTGAATTTAAACGGTATTTTGTTTCAGAATCGTGCGGATTTCGTCGACAGGGAGCGCCGTCAGTTCGGCAATTTCTTCCACCGACATGCCTCTTTCAGCACAACGGAT
>JAIRMH010000332.1 GCA_031258835.1 Tannerella sp. | reverse complement strand
TGATCGCATATTCCGGTTGTTTATCTGCAATCATACGCAACACAGTCTTTATTTTTGTCAATGCTTCCAGCGAACTCGAAACCGGCATGATAACGTTCGGTTTGCCGGTCGACAACAGGCTTTTCACCGTAGACGGGAAATTTTTCGCGTCATATATAATATCATGATACGCAATATTCCGTTCCTTCAGGTTTCTTTTAAACTCTTTGATAAAATCGGCCTTATCGTCCTTGTCTTTATCTTTCGTGTCGAGGAATATGATATTATATCTGGCAAACAGGTTAGCGCCGGAATACGAAGCGTTTGCATACAGATAATTATGCGGAGTATTCACCTGAAAGATATAGGCATTGTTCAGCACTTCGTCGTTTCTTGATGTAAACGGAATCACATATTTGATTTTATTTGTCCGGGCAAAATCTGCAATCAGTTTGATTTGTTCCTTTGAAACCCCACCGATAATCAGGTTCATATCTTTCAGGGTCTGGCCCTCCGTCTTCAATATTTTCTGCAATGTGGCCGTATTCTCGCCGGTATCATGTACGAAGAGTTCGATTGAATACCCCATGTTCCGGAAGCTGTCTACCGCCAGCAGCATCCCTTCGTAATACTCTACTCTAGCCTGATTAGGCTTGCTCTTATCCGTATTATAAGGCAATAGCAGCGCTACTTTGGCGGTATTTACACGTTCTATTTCATGTTTGCCATTCAGCATTGCATTCACTTCGCGAGCGTCCGCTTCTTTTTCTTTTGGGATATCCTTTTCGTTGATCCGTAGCGGTATGCGGAGCGTCATACCTGTCCGTAGACCGCCTGATAATTCGGGATTCAGTTTCAGAAGCTCTTTTTCCGAAGTTTTAAACGCCTTGCAGATATTGTACATCGTTTCTTTTGCCGGTACGGTATAATAAATTTCTTTTGCTCCCTCTTGCTTCTCTACGATCTCCGTCGTTTGTTTTTGTTTCTTACCGGCAGGTATACGGATGGTTTTACCTGTCGAGAAGCTCTCGTATGACAATCCCGGGTTTGCCTCTACAATACTTTCCCCGCTCACCCCGTATTGTTTAGACACGCCGTATAACGTTTCCCGCGCTTGTATCGTATGATAGAGATAAGCGTCACCAGCGCCCGTTTTTGAGGCGGATGTTCTGACGATTTTCTTCTGAGGAATTTTAAGTTTGTCTCCCACCCGGATCCCTTCGTCGCTTCCTATATTCAGCCGGTGAAGCTCCTCTACTTTTACATCATACATTTTCGCGATGGAGTATACGGTTTGTCCGCGCTCTATCGTATGATAGAATATATCCTCTTCCGGTACGTTCTGATAACTTTGTGCCGGTGCGTTTATCGCAATCAAACAAAATATACCTGATAACAGTGCAAATAGCGTAATCCCTTTCATATATCATCTATTTTAATAATTATGTCGACAAAATTACAATATATGTTTGAGAAACAGAAACATTTTGTACATTTTATTTCAATTGTCAAATGCAACGGCAAAAAGCAAGCGTCAAAAAAAAATTGGTTTTTTTAATATTCGCGGCGGATTATAAAAATTCTATAACTGAAAAATGAATACGTCGATATAAATTTAAGCACCAAATAGATCCTTTCTCCGCGCATCTGTCGGGAAGCATATTACCCTTCGAACATTTCGCGTAGCGGCGGCGGAATCCGTCGCGGCGCTTATCGGCCGGCTATCCCGGCGGGCGAAGTGGCCGTATACACACTGTCGTCTGCCGGCAAAATCCCCGGCGCAGCGGTTGCCGGTACTGTTATGAGATTGTAAAAGTTTGTGATTCTTGAATAAAAGAGATATTTTACATGTTTTGTGTTCAAATATACATTTCTTTTGATGTGAAAGACTTTATTTTTGTCATGGCGTAAAATTTACATGAAATTTTGACCGGAAACGGCTGTTCTTTATGCCGGCAATGGGATGAAATATGTTAATGGTCATCTGCAGAATTTGTTTACTATAATATTTATAAATGTATGGAAAAGATGATTACTTTGATTATTCTTATTTTTTTGGTGGGTTGTACTAGCATCGTTCATGAACAATGCATTGATTTAAGCGGGGAATGGGAATTTAAACCGGACCCGGATGATAAGGGGATAAGTGAGCAATGGTTTGGCAGGACATTCGGTGAGCAAATATTATTACCCGGTTCATTGCAGGAACAGGGTTATGGGAATGAGGTGGATGTTCATACGCAATGGACGGGGCAGATTGTCGACAGGTCATGGTATGACGCTCCCGGATATGAAAAGTACAGGCAGGAAGGAAATATTAAGGTTCCTTTCTGGTTGAACCCGGAAAAGCATTATGTGGGGGTGGCATGGTACAGGAAAGAAATTGATATTCCTTCCGGTTGGAAAGATAAAACGATCCTTCTTGAACTGGAACGTACCCATTGGGAAACTATGTTGTTTGTGGATGGCAAAGAGTATGGTAAGCGGGATGGATTGTCGACCCCTCACCGGTATGAGTTGACGGCGTTAAAACCGGGGAAACATACGGTCGCCTTACGGGTTGATAACCGGGTGCATATCCCCGTGGGTATTAATGCTCACAGCGTGTCCGATCATACTCAGAGCAATTGGAACGGCATTACGGGGAAAATCTTATTAAGCGCCAAACCGTCGGTTTATGTGGATGATGTTCAGATATACCCGGATGTATCCGATAAAAAAGTGAAGGTCATCCTTCGTCTGAAAAGAATGCGGGAGTCGTCAGGAAAAGCCGGCGTGTCCATACAAATGGAGACATTAGACGGAAAACCGGTGGGGCGTCCGGTGAGCCTGGAGGTGGACGTTTCGGATAAGGGCGCGGAGACGGAGGCGACGATTCAGGCAGATGATCCTGTGCTGTTATGGTCGGAACATACTCCAAATTTATATCGCTTGAAAACGACGGTGACCGTTTCTGGAGAGAAGGAGGAACGGTATACGAATTTCGGTTTCCGTGATTTTAAGAAAGCCGGGACACGTTTTCATGTGAACGGACAACCGGTATTCCTTCGCGGAACGTTGGAGTGCTGTATTTTTCCGCTAACAGGTTATCCTTCTATGGATAGCCGGTATTGGGAAAAGATCTATCGAACCTGTAAGGATTTCGGATTGAATCATGTACGTTTTCATTCCTGGTGTCCGCCGGAAGTAGCGTTTTATGTGGCGGATCGTATGGGGCTCTACCTTCAGGTGGAATGTGCGGCCTGGGCAACGGCAGGTGACGGAGGGTATGTAGATGAATGGTTGTATGCGGAAAGCGACCGTATACTGAAAGAGTATGGGAATCATCCGTCGTTCTGTATGCTGGCGTATGGGAATGAGCCGGGAGGGAAAAATCAGGTCTCCTATCTGTCGGGTCTGGTCGATTACTGGCAAAAGAAAGACAGCCGCCGGGTCTATACAAGCGCCGCCGGGTGGCCGTATGTTGAAAATGCCGACTATTGGAGTAGTCCCGATCCGCGTATTCAGGGATGGGGACAGGGCCTGAGAAGTGTCATCAATGCCGAAGCGCCGCGGACAGATTATGATTTTGCCGGAATCATAAAGAACGATATGCCGACCGTCAGTCATGAGATCGGACAATGGTGCGTGTATCCCAATTTCAAAGAAATAGAAAAATATACCGGCGTACTCAAAGCAAAAAACTTTGAAATATTTGAAGAAACTTTAGGGAATAATCATCTCGGCGACCTGGCGGCTGATTTTCTGTATGCGTCCGGCAGGCTTCAGACCCTCTGCTATAAAGCGGATATAGAAGCTGCGTTGAGAACTCCCGGCTTTGCCGGATTTCAGTTGCTCGACCTGCATGATTTTCCCGGACAGGGCACCGCTTTGGTCGGAGTGCTGGATGCTTTCTGGGATACGAAAGGATATGTGGAGGG
>JAIRMH010000308.1 GCA_031258835.1 Tannerella sp. | reverse complement strand
GCAAAATCAACAGCGTCAATCCTGTCGAATGGCTCACCGATGTCCTCAACCGGATTAATGATTGTAAAATGAGTGACCTCAATCAATTGTTGCCCGGATTGTGGCGGAAATCTGAGGGCGTGTAGTTCTCCGGATGCTTACAAAACTCCTGCTTTTTTGAAAAGCTGGACGGGACGCTCCTTTCGCTATGCGGAAACATTTTTTTGCGCATACTTGGATTTCTTTTTATATTCATCTTATTTTGTTTTTTATTCAAAAGCAAAATAAATATGGCAAAGAATAAAAAGAAAGTTAATACGCAGGCGCAACAGAAATTACAGGCCGTGCAACATAAGAAGTTATTCATGGAACAGTTGCGTGCAGTCTGTACGCTGATTGGCAACGGCGAACCGCTCTTCGACGTGCTGCCGCAATTCTTGCGCGATGTCATATACGAGACACGCGGTGGTACGTTCAAAATCAGAGTGGAGACAGGGGCGAAAATTACCAAAAGGCTTGTCAAGATTATGCACGGGCATATTGAAAAGGAAATGAAAGCCAAGTGGATCGACCTGATGATTCCGGATCTGAAGAAACATGTTAATCTTATGGATTATTATCAGATGGTCTACCCGCTCGACCTCGTGCTGGCTAATTATCACGGTACGTTTGTCTGGAGGGAAAAGTTCGACACTTTCTGCCTCAATCTGGAGGATCGCTACGGCCGGTATTACGCGGATTTATGTTCATTATCCACAATGCCTGCTTTGCGTATGACGACCTGAGCAAGTGGGCGCTGTATACGTTTAAGCTTGACGCGCGGCATGTAATCCACGTCGTTGATCGCAAAACATACGACGGTATATGGCAGCAGACGATTACGCTGGTCCTCCATCCGCTGGATGTGCGCTACGTTACGATACGTGACGATGCACGTCCGATGATACAGATGGGCAATATTGTTCACAGTGTCAGCGACGCCAGCCTCCGTCCAACGACGGTGTCGCTGAAACGGTTGCACGTCAATGAGCCGTCTGGCGGCGACAGGGAAATCCCCGTCCACATACAGCAACACGCTATCAACCGCACGATGCAGCGCGCCTGCTGCGTCTTCCCAGGCAGCGTGCTCTCGCTCATCGACAATGCGTTCGAAGAGAACCGCAAAATTATCTGCGAAAGCGGCAACCGCTACCTCATCGAATGTTATTCATACGATATAAAGTTGGGCTACTTCGTGGGCATGTACGTCGATGGAATCTTTGTGATCTTTACCTTCCTCCTGATCACGCACAACGGAACGCCCGAAGGACGGAAACTGGCCGAACTCACCGGACTGCAACGGCAGGACATGACGTTCCTCGCCATCGACGATCTTAAAACGCTTATCAATTCGGATATCCGGCACGATGAACGCATCACGCAGATTTTTCGTCGAAGCCGGCTGCGAATCTATCCTTGAGATGAATATCCAAGTGAGCATCGGCTACTACGACTGGCTGTGGGACGATGCTAAGCAGGAGTCGAAACTCTCGAAACTGATCGCCGAATATATCCAACTCGGTCCCGCCGATGAGGATTATTTCGAGAACGATTAAAGAAACGCCGCCCCGCCGCGGTATCGCGCAACACCGTTGCCCCATTGAACGGCCGGCATCCATGCGCGAACGGTTGATTTTTATACCGTTATCAAAAAAAACAGACGGAATCTTATTGTCCCAGATAGATTTGTTTCAACATCTTAACATGATCTTCGTAAGGAGGAAAGACGGGGAGGGGTTCATCCGATAAAACCCTGTTAAAAACGCCTTTTTTGTGAGAGAAGGTCTCGATACTCCACCGGCCGGAATAAGATCCGTGGCCGCTGTATCCCACTCCGCCAAACGGGAGATTTGTATTCAGCATGTGCATCAACGTGGTATTGACACATCCGCCTCCGAATGAAACGTTACGGACAATCATTTCCTCAGACGCTTTATCCGTCGTATACAAATATAAGGCAAGCGGCTTTTCGCGTTTGGATAGCGTACGGACGACTTCTTCCAAATCTTCAAACAACATTACCGGTAATAAAGGCCCAAACACTTCGTCCTGCATGATTTTACTTTCCCACGTAATACCATCAATAATCGTAGGGGAGATAAAGAGTTGGCGCTCATCGGTTTCGCCGCCGTAAACAATCCGTCCGTCTTTCATCAGACCTTGTAGGCGTTCGAAATGACGGCGGTTAATAATCCGGCCGAAATCGGGATTATTTTTAACATCCTCGCCGTAAAATGCTTTTATCTGCTTTATCAGCGCCTCAATCAGCGGCTCTTTCGCCTCTTTATGCACCCAAATATAATCCGGAGCCGTACAGGTTTGTCCGGAATTAATGAATTTACCCCAGCAGATCGAACCTGCCGAGCGTTCAATATCGGCCGGTTTATCTACGATACAGGGACTTTTACCTCCAAGCTCCAGTACGGTAGGCGTCAGATATTCCGCAGCAGCTTTTGCCACCACGCGCCCCACGTTTGTCCCACCCGTATAAAGGATAAAATCAAAACGTTGTCTCAGCAATTCGGTCGTCCCTTCTATTCCGGATTCGATCGCGACACAATAGGCTTCATCAAATGCCGCATTAATAATACCGGCCAGAACTTTTGACGTGGATGGCGCTACTTCCGACGGTTTCACGACACAACAGTTTCCTGCCGCCAGCGCCCCAATAAGAGGTTTAAAACAAAGAACAAAGGGATAGTTCCATGTATTCAGAATCAACACCACACCGTAAGGTTCATAATAGATCCTGCTATCCGCTTGCCCGAATAAAGGGGGTGACGGCACATCCACGGGCTTCGTCCATGCTTCCAGATTCTCAATCGCACAATCAATCTCGTCAATTACTGCCGTCACTTCCGTCGCAAAAGCTTCAAACTCCGGCTTTCTCAAATCCCTGTAGAGGGAATCTTCAATATCCTGATGTTTTTCGATGACGACCCGGTGCAATTTTTTTAATTGTTCGATACGAAACGCAACATTTCGCGTTCTGCCGGAAGCAAAAAATGCCCTTTGTTTTTCCAGTAACTGTTGATAGTTTAACATATTAGTAGTTTTTAAATTTATATTCAACCATCAAAGATACTATTTTTATTGATTTTCATATCACTACTGACCGACAAACTTGAAAATTTGCTGGTTTTTATTTGTTATCATATTGATTTTTAGTTGTTTTATTTTTTATCATAAAACCCTACCTCCGCCTAAAAAAGCGCTAGTTGT
>JAIRMH010000284.1 GCA_031258835.1 Tannerella sp. | reverse complement strand
AAATTTTTCTTTCATCTTATAATTTTAAAATCATTTATTCATGAGTAAAGCTGCAAAATCATCCGTTGATTCGTAAATTCCCAATCCTCGTATTTTCCATTTCATAATGCACATCTACCCTTCCAAAATTTACCCCTAATCCTTAATCATTGTTCTCGGATCCGTCACTTTCCCTGTTATTGCAGCCGCAGCTGCCACCAGAGGACTTGCCAGCAACGTCCTTGAGCCGGGCCCCTGGCGTCCTTCAAAGTTTCGATTCGATGTCGATACGGCATATTTGCCGGCGGGAACTTTATCATCGTTCATCGCAAGGCATGCCGAGCATCCCGGCTGACGCAGTTCAAATCCAGCTTCTTCAAAGATTTTGTCAAGGCCTTCTTTGCGAATCTGCGCATCCACCAACCACGAACCGGGCACCAGCCATGCCGTAACATTAGGTGCCTTTTCCTGTCCTTTCACAATCGATGCAAACATTCTGAAATCTTCGATACGGCCATTCGTACACGAACCTAAAAATACATAATCAACAGGCTTCCCTATCAGCGTGTCTCCTTCGTCAAAACCCATATATTCCAGCGACTTTTTGTAAGAAGTGCGCCCGGCTTCCGGCATCGTATCTGCCAATGGAACCGCTTGCGTGATTCCTGTTCCCATACCGGGATTTGTACCGTATGTAATCATCGGTTCGATATCTTCGGCACAGAAATACACTTCCCTGTCAAACACCGCATCATCATTGCTTCGAAGCGTCTTCCAGCAAGCGACAGCCTTCTCCCATGCGTCTCCCTGAGGTGCGTATTCGCGATCTTTAATATATGCAAACGTCGTTTCATCAGGCGCCACCATGCCACCCCGCGCGCCCATCTCTATCGACAGATTACATAAGGTAAGGCGTCCTTCCATACTAAGGCTGCGCACTGCCGAGCCGGCATATTCCACAAAATAGCCGGTCGCTCCGCCGGTTGTCATCTTAGACATCACATAGAGAGCTACATCTTTTGCGGTAACGCCCTTACCCAGCATGCCTTCTATGCAGATACGCATGGTTTTCGGCTTTTGCTGCAGGATACATTGCGAAGCAAGCGCCATCTCCACTTCGCTCGTTCCTATTCCAAAAGCGACAGCCCCCAATGCTCCATGCGTAGACGTATGGCTATCGCCGCAAACGATTGTCATTCCCGGAAGCGTAAGACCTCTTTCCGGGGCAACAACATGGATAATCCCATTCTTCGGATGCATCATCCCGAAATAAGTCAGGCCAAAATCCGACGCATTTTTCTCCAACGTATCCACCTGCGTTTTTGACACAGGATCTTCAATCGGTTTATCCTGATCGTGCGTAGGCGTATTATGGTCGGGCATACAAAAGATCCGCTCCGGACGCAAGGGCTTCAGCCCTCTTTCCCTAAGACCGGCAAAAGCCTGCGGGCTTGTCACTTCATGACAGTAAAGCCTGTCAACATACAATTGCGCAGGCCCGTTTTCAACAATGGTAACTACATGCGAATCCCATATCTTATCAAATAATGTATTCATACTATTATAATTTACATTTAAAAATGACTGCAAAAATAAGCGTTTGTTTTCATTTTACAAATTTATTAATCGCATCAATAAAAGCCTCCACCGAGGCTGCAATGATATCGGTATGAGCGGCAAATCCATAGTAAATATTCCCGTCGTAAGCAACTTGCATATGCACCTTCCCGATATCATCGCTTCCCTTATTTATCGCCTGAATGAGAAATTCCTGAATGATCATCTGACGGTGTATAATCATTTTAACCGCTTTTATCGCCGCATCGACAGGGCCGTTTCCTGAAGCCGCCGCTTCAAATTTCTCTCCTGCGATATTCAAACAAACGCTCGCCACGGGACGTATCCCGACGCCGGAAGTAACCTGCATATATTCCAGTTTAATGCGATGCAAAGCTTTACGCCCTTCGCCAACAAGCACAAGGATATCATCATCGCTGATATCTTTTTTACGATCGGCCAGATGCAGAAAATCCCTGTAAACAGTATCTAATTTTCCCTGGTCAAGATCTGCGCCAAGCATCTGCAGACGATGTTTCAATGCGGCGCGTCCGCTCCTCGCCGTAAGAACAATGGAGTTGTCGTCGATTCCCACCTCTTTAGGATCCATAATCTCGTAAGTCTGCACATTTTTCAATACTCCGTCCTGGTGAATACCGGATGAGTGGGCAAACGCATTACGTCCTACGACCGCTTTATTCGGTTGAACCGGCATATTCATCAGGCTTGAAATCATACGACTTGTCGAATAGATCTTTTGTGTGTTAATATTCGTTTCTATACCGAGATGTTTATGACATTTCAGGATCATCGCCACTTCTTCCAGCGAAGTATTCCCCGCCCGTTCACCGATCCCGTTTATCGTCACCTCCGCCTGTCGCGCACCATTTGTTATGCCGGCAATTGTATTCGCCGTAGCCATCCCCAAATCATTATGACAATGTGTAGAGATAACCACTTTATCGATGCCGTCCACATGTTCCATAAGATACCTGATTTTGTCGCCGAATTCCGAAGGCAGGCAATATCCCGTAGTGTCAGGAATATTAACAACTGTCGCGCCGGCCTTTATCACCGCCTCCACCACGCGTGCAAGATATTCATTTTCGGTACGTCCGGCGTCTTCACAATAAAACTCTACGTCTTCGACATACTTCCGGGCATATTTAGTCGCTGCAACGGCGCGTTTAAGAATCTCCTCCTGCGTAGACTTAAATTTATATTTAATATGATACTCCGATGTGCCTATTCCCGTATGTATACGTTTATGTTTGGCATACCTCAATGCCTCGGCCGCCACATCAATATCCTTCTCCACTCCGCGCGTCAGCGCGCAAATCGTCGGCCACGTAACAGCTTTCGAAATCTCGACAACCGAATTAAAATCACCCGGACTGGAAACCGGAAATCCGGCCTCAATAATATCTACGCCCAACGTTTCGAGAGCCTTCGCTACTTCTATCTTCTCCACCGTATTCAACTGACATCCGGGCACTTGTTCCCCATCACGCAACGTAGTATCAAAAATAAATAATCTATCCATTTCTTTTTCTTCTAAAGTTATATCCTCATTCAAATTTATCTCTCAGTGTAAAAACATAATTAAAACCAAATCAACTTATCCCGACGCATAGTTCTCAATTAACCTCCCTCTGTACGTGCGATAACGCCTCAAAAAAAACCTTTCTCAACATGACCGTGAGAAAGGTTTCATATATTCGTAATACGCACACACATCTCACATCCTATTCCACCGCAAGAGCGACAAAAGAGAAATAATGCTAATAATCAAAACGCTATGTGACGTATATCGTATCATATTTTATCTTTTTGCGATGCAAAGATACATGTAATTTTCAATTATGCAAAACAAACCGAAACTTTTTCTACCATTTTCCTTATAAAATAAAAGATTTAACACTTTTGCCGCTCTATTTTGAAAGGAAACAACATCCAAAGATTGGAAATAGGGACGAAGATCTCCAAATACTTTAGTCATTTTGTCTATAATTCCGATTCGTTAATTTCCGCGTGGGTGAAATTAAATAGCCGGCGAGTATTTATCCATGTATTTAAACGGAGTTTTGCTTCAGAATCATGCGTATTTCGTCGACGGAGAGCGCCGTCAGTTCGGCAATTTCTTCCACCGACATGCCTCTTTTGGCACAACGGATGGCAGTTTCCGCTAGTCCTTCCGCTTTTCCTTCTTCGTGACTGGTGGACAGAGCGGCTTTTTCCGTGCTGATAGCATCCCAGTAGTGCTCATAGATATCCAACTCTTCATCCGTAAAACAACTCTCCTCGCAGATGTCTAATGCCTTGCGAATGTCTTTATTGGAAAGCAGATCTTTCGATACGGTTTTCGTCCGGTCTTCAACTTCTTTCAGGAATCGCAGCCACAGTACAGCCATCTTCCGGTCCGACCATTTTTTGGGCTGGAATTTCGGCAACTCTACCAGCACAAGCTCCATCCCTTTTATCACTTCGTGAGTGTTCTGACGGTTTGTGATCTGGTAATGGTGATAAAACTCCGACGTCTCGCCGTCGAAATCTTCGTTGATGATGCCCAG
>JAIRMH010000148.1 GCA_031258835.1 Tannerella sp. | reverse complement strand
TTCTTCTGCAGTCGCCTGCTGTTCAACACCTCCAAAGCCTATGTTCGCCAGTTGCGTCGCGGCGAAAATTTCCGTGAATTACAGCCCGTCTACGGTCTGGGCATCATCAACGAAGATTTCGACGGTGAGACGTCGGAGTTTTATCACCATTACCAGATCACAAACCGCCAGAACACTCACGAAGTGATAAAAGGGATGGAGCTTGTGCTGGTAGAGTTGCCAAAATTCCAGCCCAAAAAATGGTCAGACCGTAGGATGGCTGTACTGTGGCTGCGATTCCTGAAAGAAGTTGAAGACCGGACGAAAACCGTATCGAAAGATCTGCTTTCCAATAAAGACATTCGCAAGGCGTTAGACATCTGCGAGGAGAGCTGTTTTACGGATGAAGAGATGAATATCTACGAGCACTACTGGGATGCTATCAGCACGGAGAAAGCCGCTCTATCCACCAGTCACGAAGAAGGGAAAGCGGAAGGTGAAGCCATCGGATTAGCGGAAGGTGAAGCCATCGGATTAGCGAAAGGTGAAGCCATCGGATTAGCGAAAGGAAAAGCAGAAGGATTGACGGAAGGTAAAGCAAAAGGGAAAGCGGAAGGATTAGCGGAAATGGCCATCCGTTGTGCTGAAAGAGGCATGTCGGTGGAAGAAATTGCCGAACTGACGGCGCTCTCCGTCGACGAAATACGCATGATTCTGAAGCAAAACAACGTTTAAATTCACGGATCAATACTCGCCGCGCGCTGTCGGCGACTACGCGAAAAAATCGTCCGCAAAGGAGGCGCCCGTCACCAGCGAGGATTGAAGCGACGAAGCAATCCGGTTATGAAAAACAAATGATTAATAATTACTATGTCGACTATATTATTCGATGAAATCGTATATGGCCCGGTTAAAAGCCGCAGATTAGGCATCTCTTTAGGTATAAACCTTTCGCCGGTGAATGGCAAAAGGTGTACATTCAACTGCATCTACTGCGAATGTGGACTGAACGAAGAGCGCCGCACAAAAGCCCCTGCACCGTCGCGCGAAAATGTGAAACAGGCGCTGACAAAAAAACTTACGGAGATGACGGTCGGCGGAATCCGTCCCGACGTCATCACCTTTTCCGGTAACGGCGAACCAACGATGCACCCCGACTTTGCCGGTATAATAGAAGATACGCTTGAGATACGGGACAAACTCTGTCCGACGGCAAAAATCGCGGTTCTTTCCAATTCAACCATGCTTAATAAAGAAGAAGTGATACAAGCTTTATGCAAGGCGGACGAAAACCTGATGAAGTTTGATGCGGCGAACGACGATTTAATCGAGAAAATAGATCAACCTGAAATACACGATTTCACCGCAAAAAAACTTATCGAACAATTATACCGTTTCAATGGAAAACTAATTGTTCAAACAATTTTCCTGAGAGGCGAACATAACGGCGTTTATATCGACAACACCCGCGATGAAGATGTTGCGCAATGGATTGAGGCCCTAAAAAAAATACAGCCGCAGAAAGTAATGATCTATACCATTAGCCGGGAAACGCCGGTGAAAACGCTGCAAAAAATACCGATGGAAGCGTTAGAACAAATTGCGGAAAAAGTCAGACAAGCCGGATTTGCAGTCTCCGTTTCGGCATAACAAAGCCACATTCGCTCTTCAGAATACAAAGCCACATTCGCTTCAGAATACTTTTATCGCCCGTACAATATTCAATATTTGGTTATTACCGCCATATATACGGAAGAAATACAATCCCGGCGACAACGAGGACGTATCTATCGTTTCGTCCGGATTATGCACGACAAGGCACACCTTTCCCGAAACGGAAATCACATCTACGCGCGTAACGGAGCTATCTCCTTTCAGGGAAACAGAATTTGAAAACGCCGTCGGGTAAATATTCGCAACATCCTCCTCAACATTTTCCACGCCTACAAATATTATTTTCTTCTCGCTTTTCTCGCCTTCAATATCACCATATAACGCCGCAACTTCAAATCTATATTCGCTACCAAGAGGCGTTTGCACGATTTGCTCTGTCACCGTAGCATCAACCGTCCCGATCGCCGACTCGTTGCGATAAATTTTATATGCTGTTATTTCAGGAAACGCGGCCGGCATGAAACTGCGTAAAGATATGGTATTTTCATTAATAGCCAGGGCGGTTGTACGTGGCTTAACGATTCCGGCGGCCTGTCCCGATACATTCACGCTACGTTTTAAAGTCAAGTTACTAACATTTCCAATATCATCCTGCGCCGTTCTGCGTTCGGACGATATGATGGCTGCAACTACAAAATTATAATTAAATTCACCCGGTTTCTCTCGATTATAAAGCGTTCCCCAGTTTTCTCCGTCGTACGAACAGATATTACCTTTCCCGTCGACAGCCGGACCATTGTCGCATACGGCAGGATAATCACTTCCCGCAGAAGATATATAAATAGAAACAATAAGCGATTTGGAGCCATCAATCAAAAACTGCTTATCCATTGTAATTGTATTTATCGTCCTGTATTTAAGAGACGACGATTCAATCTTCTGGCGATAAAAATAATCGCCCTGAGAGATATAAATTTCATAGGTATTATTTTCCTGCGGAACAAACTGAACGGCCTCTATATACTCTCCATCTAACGGAGATATATCTTCGCGTGACCATATCTGACCATAATAAAAGACATTATCGTCTATACCTATCCCCCATGCCGGATCCATTGTACTCCAACAAATAGTCTGTTCATAAACAGGCGCTTTCCAGCTTAATCTCACCCTGTTGGTAACGCCTATCTGCTCTACGTTTATATCGGTAGGCGCCTTGAATTTCACGTACGATATCGTTGTAGAGGAAAATGGAGATTCTTCGCCATCCCCGTAAACGGCGGAAACAGAATAAACCATAGACCCGACAATAGGATCCCAGTCGATGAATGAAGCGGAAGTAACTTCGCCAATCTTTTGATTATTGCGGTATACATTGTAAGAAAGCAGGTGTTCGGCGTTTTGAGGAGGTTCCCATGTCAACGATATGCTTTGCCCCAGATTGACGGCTTTGACATTGAGCGGCGCAGGCTTAGACGATACTTTACGAAAACGTCCGGCTAATGTTTTCGCCCCAGTGCCGAGCGGGTCGAGCCATATATCCATATGCGCGGCGTCTTGCCGGAATTTGTTCCAGTGATAACTCATTTTTCCATAGATATTTAATCCCGACAGAAAGTAACATTCCGAGGTACCGCCCGTTAATGTCCCGACAACAAGTTTGTTTTCGTTATATAGCGGTGATCCGGAAGAGCCGCCTTCCGTCACGCCTTGTCCGTTCGTCGTTTGCTGAAACGTCACGTTCCAGCAAGCATTCTCATATCCTACAAAGTCTATGGCATTGAAAGTAACGCTTCTCGCCGGCGTTCCATAAGTTGATATTTTCATATAATCACCGTTGGGATGATGTATGCATACCCCCGAAGACGCCGGCGTATCGTTTATGTCCCATCCGTTATAAAAGACATCGTATTCTTCGGGGATCATATTATTTAACTGTAATAACATTCCGTCGGAGCCGCCCTCCATTCCCGTGTTAACAAGCAATTTACATCCTGTCATCGTCTTAGGTATAACAGACAGGGAGTTGTTGCTACAGCCTTCGCGTTCCATATGAAAATAAAACACCCATTGCTGCATATCGGAAGCATCAGCCGTAACTTCGTATCTTCCCTTCCCGTCGCTTTCATAATACGTAGCGCAATGACGTGCCGTCAGAATAAGCGGGCTGAAGTCTTCCGCCGTATTATTCATCAATGAGCCTGTACATATGTACGCCTCTCTGCCGATTCTCTGAACCGTGTGGCATACGCTTTTTTTTTCGTTCTGCCAGGCGTCTCCTTCTTCACAATTTATGTTCACCATACAAGAGCCGGAGGCGGAACGCGTCGTTATACTGCAAAATGTTTTCAGTGCGGACGTATTATATCCATATCCTATGTTATTAATATGTATCCGGGGTTTCTCGGCGCTTATCTCCGATTCCACATATTCGAGGATAAGTTCGTCGCCCCCGACAAATTCGGTAGCAAAAAGGCCTCCCGAAGGATGCGTATTTTCCGTATATGCACCTAAAAGCTGGGATTTGTCCGCGCTATAAATAAACAATTTCCCTCCTTCGGGAATATAAAAATCATGATAATACAACATCACGGCTACGGCATCAGGCGCCCTAAGGTTAAATATCCATACACGTTCGCCTCCCGGCAATGTAGTCCGGCTACCAGAGTTATCCATCGTATAATCGACCGGGATAAGTTTAGACACCGGCATAGGAGCGCCCTCGCGGGCGCGCCAGTTATCCACTTCGCGCAGGTCTTCAATATAAAAATCTACCGGAGCGTTGGTTTTTTCGATAGCGCTTCGCAATGTTTGGCCTTGAGCGTATTTGAAACTGGGGGGCGCCCCACCCTCGCTTATTTGAGCACAAACTCTCGGAGTATATAATAATAATAATAATACACTCATTATATAATATACAAAATATACAAGCCCTATTTTCCGTATGTTCATGTTCATATACTGAAAATGCATATCATAACTTTCTTTTTAATAATTCGCAAATATACATGAAACTTTTGACATTCCACACAGTCCGATAAAAAATGTTCGTTTTTACTTACCCTTTCCGAAAACAAGATCATAGAGCCTCAATGCCGCAGGATATATCAATGCGCCGATAAAACCTCCCACAACATCGGCCGTCAAATCGAACAGGCTTCCTGTACGATTGAAGAATTTACTTTGCATGATCTCAATAAGTCCCCCGTATATGAAAGCCAACAAAGTCGACAAAAGTATTATTTGAAAATAGCTGTTCTTTGTCCGGAAATTGAACAACAGACTTAACAAAAGCGATTGCACGAAAAAAACGCCGAAATGAAAGACTTTATCCATATTGGGAATCCTCATTTTGGGAACATTATCAGACGGTATTGTACAAAAGATAAATATGATTATCGCCCATACAACACTCATTAACAATAAAATATATATTCTTCTCCTGTTTTCCATCACGAAATATCTTATCACCTGTAAATATAAGCAGGTATGACAATCCATCAGGCACAATTTGCAGGACGAATTGACGACGGCAAATGTACATGAAATTTTCGACATTCCACACAGTCCGATAAAAATGTCCGGCGAAATTTACCTTTTGTTTATAAAAACGACCGCAACATCCTTTGCCGGGATGGTCAGCGCCTCTTTCAAATCAACCGCTTCATTGCTCCACAGTTCGATTGCCGTATATTCTTCCTTACGGTCTATGCCGATTCTGTCCGACGGAATCGTCACTTCCATATCATTATCTCCATAATTAAAACAGACGTAATAGACGCCATTTTCTTCTTCGCGCATAAACTGTCGCTCGGATTTTTCCCCGTTTCCTTCGACCGGGCGGAAGGTGGCGCCGGTCGCTATTTTATTAATATGGATGTTCGTCAAATATTTCAGGGATTTTTCTTTTCCTTCCGCATCCCCTTCACGGCTGAAGTCTTCTCCTGCGATGTATAATCCGGTAATGACCGCTGAAGTCACCCTTGCCCTGTTTTCGCCATCTGTTGCATCCCTCAACACGACATGGTCGGCGTCGTTGTATTGATATACTTTGTCCGTCCACCATCCATAAGAAACTGCATTCATCGTATATTCCGTATCTTTTATTTTATTCCACGCATCGCAGGCTATGCGTCGCGACTGTGCATAATGTGCCGGGAAAATCGGTGAAATAGAAAGGTTAATATACATATCGCCAAAATATTCATTCAATAATTGCATTCCATAATTATAGGCCTGAATACCTGTCCGTATTTCGGATCTATACCATTTGTCAGCCTCCATTGCGCCATGCGTCAGAAAGTCCATTTTCACATATTCGAAACCGCAACGGCGAAACAGATCCGACGTTTTTTTCATACGTTCTTCAATCGCCGGATGCGTCGGATCAATGGCATATGCGCCATCCAACTCCTGCGGGTTTCCATTGGCATACAGATAAATATCTTTGAATTTATAGGATTCGGCCTCCCTTACGGTAGCTTCCGGCCTTTTGCCCCAATCGGTAAACGGCGTCCAGTAAATGCCGGCAATTTGTCCGTTTTCCTTACATTTCCGCACAAACGTTTTTAATTCCTCCTCCGTGAAGCGGTTCCATCCGGAATCGAGGCCTATATAGACGGTGCTATCCGGATTCGCAAATCCGTTTCCCTGCAAATGTGTTCTAAAAAAATCGGATACTTCCATCGCTTTCGGAAAGGTAAGTTTAAACTGCATAACGCCCCAGCTATTCCAGCCAAAAGGGATCGCTTTATTCCATGTTTTCGGAGGCGCTACGGCAGCGTTTGCCAATGCATATTGATCCAGTCCGTCTCTCCAATCGTCAAAAACGCCTAACAACACTTTCGGCGATTTTATCTTTTTCCCCGACAAAGCGCCGTGAGGTTTCGAATCGCGCGTCAGCGAATCGGCGGCTCCCCCGTAACAAACCAAAGAGTTCAATCCGTTTGACTGGTCGCTTGTCATTTTCACGGCAGACTTCCAGCTATCATGTTCCACAGAGCCGACAACGATGCCGTTTCTGCTATCATTATTAAACACCGAAGCCACCTCGTAACTCGTCAACTCCTTAAAGTTCAAAGGATGCGACCGGTAACGAATCCAGCAATCATTATCGAACGGGATAAATAAAGCCCTGTTTTCCGCCGACGTCCGAAGGAAGTCAAAATGATCCACATTCACCGGTGCCATATAATTCGACGATACATTTCCGTTACTCCCTTCCGATGCAAATTCGGCAAGCAGGCGGTCTTTGTCTTGTGAGCCGGTAAATTCCGTTTTATTTTCTTTTACCTCCAGCGTAAATTCGGTAAGCAGATAGTCTTTGTCCGGATAAATATAAAATGACTGCTCCAGCACCGGCAAACCGTGATTTTTATACGTGAGGACAAACGCTTTTCCCGTTCCAAATTCATCCGTTATACTTTCCGTCTTACACTGCACATCGGCATACTCTTTTGTAGAAAAATTCTTCCCATTCAGCATAAAAGAAGCATATAAATGCTCGCATACCCTTTTCGACGCTCTTTCAATCGTTACGCCTTTCCCTTCCGAATCATACCCGATTTTCCACCCGTATGATTCTATCGAATTTTCACTGCATGAAAACGCGATGAAAATACCGGCTAAAAAAACACTCAACCTTATTGCTTTCATTTTATTTTATTTATTTGATTTACGCAAATATAAAGCTAAAAAACGCACAAACACAGCCGAGCGCTTCTTTTCATTTAAAATTGCAACATTTTTTCTACTCTTTGCAACATTCATTTATTTATATATTAATATATTTGCGCCCGTCAAATCCAATTTAAAAGCAAACATGATGAAACGCCTTTTTTTACAAATAACGCTGATGTCCTTTTTCATGTTGTCGGAAGCGCAGACAAGCATAATTGCCGGCTATTACTTTTCGCGCGTAAGCAGTCGGTCGGGACTTTCCCAAATCAATGTGAAGTCGATCATACAAGACAGCTATGGATTTATGTGGTTCGGCACCCGAAACCTGCTAAACCGTTACGACGGGACAAACATGAAAGTTTTTAACTGCTATGATCCGATACTCGGACAGGGTAACGACAATATATCCGCTTTATATGAAGACAAAAACAAACAGTTATGG
Organism: Tannerella sp.; assembly: GCA_031258835.1. Taxonomy (GTDB): domain Bacteria; phylum Bacteroidota; class Bacteroidia; order Bacteroidales; family Tannerellaceae; genus Tannerella. The sequence continues at coordinate 4,038 of JAIRMH010000148.1, read as the reverse complement.
GTTGGAACAGACAAAGGAATCTATATTTTTGACCCTGTCAATGAAACATTTACCTTCTTCAACGACAGCACGGCAAACGGTATAAAAATAACGGACTGGGTCTCGACAATACAGGAAGATTCGGATCATAATATATGGATTGTCATACCCAATGAAGGACTTTTCCGTTATCACGAACCCTCCGGACAGCTTTTTCATTATGAAATAGGCGATATCCGAATGCCTAACCAGGGCGGTAATCCCCAGTGCCTGTGCGTCGAAAAAAACGGCAGCGTCTGGATCGGCACAAATGGCAACGGGGTTTACCTTTTCGATAAAAGCACTGATTCTTTCAATCAATATTTGGGAGATCATAACGGCAGTTCTTTAAAAGATGAAAATATCTATACCATGTGCGATTATGGCGATGAATTGGTATTAGGTATTCACGAAGGAAGACTGCGTAAATTAAATAAAAGGAGAAATACGCTATCCGATGTAAACGCCCCGGATGTGCATTACAAAATAATAAGATATGTATCACGATTCGACGACGAGCTATGGGCAGGCACGGAAGCCGGACTGTTCATCATCAACGAGAAAAACAATCGCGTAACCCAATTACAGGAAGATCCTATGTTTCCCTATTCCCTGTCGGACAATGTGATAGAATGTATCTATAAAGACAGGGAAAACGGGATTTGGATAGGAACGCGTTTCGACGGAGCGAATTACTTAGCGCATAAAGGCATCGATTTTGAGTGTTATACGCCGTCATACCTCTCGAAAAATTCGATTAACAGCCGCCGTCTGCGCGAGATGAAAGAAGACCGGAACGGAAATATCTGGATTGCATCGGAAGACAAAGGATTAGATATATTCGACACAAAAAACCGGACATTTAAAAGAATAGAGGAAAACGGCGCCGACCGCTATAAAAACACAAAGGTCTTAGCGCTATACTTAGACGAACAACAGGCATGGCTGGGATTCTTTAAAAACGGACTGGATATCATACAATTATCCGATTTCAAAATAAAACATTTCTCCGGCAAAGACCTGAACTTGGACGAGGCCAGCGTTTATGCAATATGCGAGGATAAATACGGGAAGCTATGGATCGGTAACGGTTGGGGGATCTTTACGGGTAGTAAAGATGAAAAAGACTTTGAACGCATGGATGAGTTCGGACTAAGCTACGTGTATGATATTATGGAAGATTCAAAGGGTTTTATATGGGTCGCTACGCTTGGAAACGGCATTTTCAGATATAATCAAACGACAAAACAACTAATTCACTATACCCACATCGCCGGCGACAGTTTATCGCTAAGCTCCAATTCCGTCAGCGACATTACCGAAATTTCGTCCGGGGATATATGGTTTGCCACCGACCGCGGCGGAATCTGCCGATATAACCGCGGACAAGATAATTTTACAACATTTTCAATTGAAGACGGGCTACCTGATAATATCGCCTACAAAATTATCGAAGATAAACAACATAATCTATGGTTCGGGACAAACAACGGACTCGTAAAATTTAATCCCGACACAAAAACGATTCGTGTATTCTCCGAGAAAGACGGCCTTCCGATACATCAATTTAATTACAAATCAGCATTAGCAGGTTCGAACGGCAAATTTTTCTTCGGCGGATTAAACGGATTATTATCTTTTGATCCTTATACTTTCGAAGAAAACAAATTTATCCCGCCGGTTTATATCACCCAACTAACGGTCAATAACAATGTCGTTAACCTGAATACGAAAAATTCGCCGTTAAAGAGTTCTATTATGCATACGAAAAAAATCCGGCTTAACTACGGTTACTCGAATATCGGCTTTGACTTTGTCGCACTGAGCTTTACCGCTCCGAAAGCAAACCAATACGCGTATATGCTGGAAGGCATAGATGATGAATGGACGTATATAAATACCAATCGATCCGTTTCGTATGCAAAACTCCCGCCCGGGAAATATGTCTTTAAGGTAACCGGCAGCAATAACGACGGTTTATGGAATACTGACGGCGCTTCAATAGAGGTTGAAATCATGCCGCCCTGGTGGGAATCCATCCCGGCGCAATGCCTGTACGTTCTATTCATTATAGGTTTACTTTATTACATCTTCAATCGCTACAAAAAACTTGCAGAACGGAAACAGGCGGAAAAACAACGTTTGTTCGAATCTGAAAAAGAAAAAGAGCTTTACAGCTCAAAAGTCGATTTTTTTACACATATCGCTCATGAGATAAGAACACCCGTCACGCTGATTAACGGCCCGCTGGAAGCCCTGCTTGAAATGGAACTCGCCGACCCCGAATTGAACAAAAACCTTAAGATCATGAGCAAAAATACCAAAGACCTGTTATACCTCGTAAACCAGCTACTCGACTTCAGAAAGATAGACAGCAGTAAATTTTTATTAAACAAAGCCCATTACAATTTATCCGAATTTCTGAAAGAAATACACGCACGTTTCGAACAGATCGCTCAGCAACAAAATAAGGTTATGACGCTGTCGGCGCCTGCCGGAAATATTATTTTCCTCTTTGACAAAGAATCCTTAAGAAAAGTGTTGTACAATCTGTTTTCCAATGCTTTGCGATATTCGGACGATTACATCGAAACGGAACTGGTATCCGACGATAAGTATGTTTATGTCAGAATCCGTAATAACGGCGGTTTGATACCTTATGATTTGAGAGAAAAGATTTTCGACCCGTTCTATCAGGGTGACAAACACCGGAACAACTTGTCAAGTTCGGGCATAGGCTTGTCCTTAGCGCGGTCATTAACAGAGCTTCACGACGGCAGTTTATATTACGGCCATAACCATTCATTGAACGAATTTACGCTAAAACTTCCTTTCGAGAACAAAAACGTATTGGTTACGGACGAAACGTCTCATGACAATTACATTATCGAAGAACATCCGGCTATAGATGAAAAACAAAATGCAATAACCCTCTTACTCGTAGAAGACCATATCGACATGTTGAATTTTATCGCCGACAAGCTAAAAAAACAATTTGGCGTCGAGACGGCTGTTAATGGGATAGAGGCATTGGCAATATTAAAAGAAAAAAACGTCGATCTGGTACTTAGCGATATAATGATGCCGGAAATGAACGGCTTCGAATTATGTAAGCATATTAAAGAAGACTTGAATTACAGCCATATCCCGGTTGTCCTTGTAACGGCAAAAAACGATTTGCAGAGCAAAATTCAAGGACTTGAAGCAGGCGCCGACGCATATGTCGAAAAACCGTTTTCCATGAATCATCTAATCACACAACTGACGACTATATTAAACAACCGGCAACGGGAAAAGGAAGCCTTTATGAGAAAACCGTTTTTGCCGATCCGGAATATAGGGATGAATAAAGCCGACGAAGAATTCATCCTGAAAATAATCCATATCATTGAAGAAAATATTACGGATTCCGATTTTAGCGTGGAAAGATTAGCCGAAAACGTATTTATGAGCCGCTCTAACCTGCATCGTAAAATAAAAGCGCTGACCGAACTGACGTCTATTGATTTTATCCGGCTTATCCGTTTAAAAAGAGCCGCAGAACTCATACAAAGCGGGAAATACAGAATCGGGGAGGTCTGTTATCTCGTCGGCATTAACTCGCCGTCATACTTCATCAAACTGTTCCAGAAACAGTTCGGCATGACCCCCAAGGAATTTGCCCGGCAACAACATTGAAATTCTTTAATACAATATTTTCCCCCGGGACAGACACTCTCTCCAAAGAGTAATAATGAGGTTTGCTAATTAAATATAATGAATATCCTTATAATCGCCCAAAAAGTATTATCTTTACAGTATCAAAAATAAAAACAGTATATAATAGAGATTATGTTGAATTAAATTTGCATAATACGTGCGTAAGTGTGACCGCGCTGTCGTTGCCGTCCTATTACGCGAAACGGATGTATGAATTGTGCTGCCGCTGGAAAGATAAGGGGTTTTACCGAACGACTTTAAAGGAGTTCCGGAAGATGATGATGGTGGAAGATAAATTCGCCAATGTCTCGGATCTGAGGA
>JAIRMH010000136.1 GCA_031258835.1 Tannerella sp. | reverse complement strand
CATTGCCGACAACAATACCGAATCCGGCAGGGCAAAAAACCGCCGTACGGAAATGGAAATTGTTCAGTGATTTCGGAACTTCCGACCTCCGGCAAATCAAATTTACTTTGTGTTCCTTCTTGGTCTTTTTTAACCACAAAGAACACAAAGTTTCACAATTTTTTTTTACTTTGTGTTCCTTCTGCGACTTCGTGGTTAAAAAAGTAAGTCTTTCGACTTTCGACTTTCATCTTTCGACTTTAACCGCTTTATTTTTACATATTTATGAACATCCGACTATCCATTTCATCTTTTTTTTCATTTTTTTCAAAAAAAATTTGGATTTTGAAAAATCATGTTTTATATTTGCCTCCGTTTTAAAATAAAAAAACCAATTAAAGGAATGTCGATTTTTCTTACATATAATTCTCTTGAAAGCCCAATAACGGCGGGCTTTGGCACGATATTTGCAGAGAGAGAGAGAGAGAGACTTACATAAGCTACACCTATTTAATAAGCGCGCGCGCGCGAAAGATAAGAAAAATAAATTACTTAAACTATATTTCCCGAGTGTCGTTTTTATGGGAAAAAGCGACGACGCGGGATTTTTTTCGAGACCTGTTTTTTGCCGGTTATTCAACCGGTTACGGAAGCCCTGCCGTTGCAGAGAAACGAGCGGAGGGAAAGTTTCATCCCACGAATTATCTTATTGTTTAACTAAAAATATATTTATATGAAGAATATTGAATATTATTTGACGGATAACCCGATTACGCCTGACCCAAACGACTGTCGGGCGCAGGTGATCAATTACGAAGTGATCACCGAAGAAGAACTTCTTGCGTATATTGCGCGCGAAGGTTCGGGTATAACCCTGCCGGAAGCAAAGGCGAGTTATGAGGGAATTATCAGCGCTATCAGTTATTTCCTTCAGCGTGGATGCGGTTTTAATACCGAATTTATCAAAATTCGCCCTGTGATACTTGGTGTATATCGTGATGACGACGACAAGTTTGACCCCAAAAGGCACGAAATCAAATACAGAGTTACCTTGGGTAAACGTTACAACCGCGTGACCGACAATGTTAAGGTCGAAAAAGTTACTCCGCCGAACAATCTCCCGCTGCCGGCTAACGTAGAAGACCTTGCTTCGAAAACGGTCAACGAAACTCTGACGCCGGGAGGCGTCGCTACGCTGACGGGGATGCGCCTCAAATTCAATCAGAACGACCCTCAACAGGGTATTTTCCTGATGGATTCCGCAAAAAACGAATACCGCGTCGAAGAGATTTTGAACCTGACGGGAACGAAGGTGATCTTCCAGACGCCCGTCACTCTCAATGCGGACGAATATACGCTCGAAGTGCGTATCTTGCTGAAAGGGAACAAAAACCTGAAAAAAGGTGTGTTAACGGACAGATTGTATGTGTGATAAAATTCACTGCATGTTAGAATTAAACAGAATGTAAGAATGAGGTATGAGCCAATCCCCACTCGCAGGGTAATCGACTTCCGGTCACAGGAAGCGCCAACTTCCGGTTACGGGAGAAAGGCTCTCCGGTTGCAGGAGAACGGCTCTCCGGTTGCGGGAGAAAGGCTCTCCGGTTGCGGGAGAAAGGCTCTCCGGTCACGGGAGAAAGGCTCTCCGGTTACGGGAGAAAGGCTCTCCGGTCACGGGAGAAAGGCTATCCGGTTACGGGAGGTATCCACTTCCGGTTGCAGGAGGTATCCACTTCCGGTTGCAGGAAGCGCCAACTTCCGGTTAGCGGAAGAATCAGTCAAAGGCGAACATGCCCTCTCCTCTGTGGAAAGGGGCTGGGGGACAGGCAAACGAAAAACGGCGGAACCCGAAAAGCCTTAACAGAGTAGGGAATGAATTTGATAAACTTTAAATATTATGCGTTTAAGTTATTTGACAAATCAGGCGAACCTTAGTAGGGGAGAAAACAATAGTTTTGCCAACTGAAATTTTAAACCGAAATGATATGGCAAACGTATTTAAAGTGACGCCTAAAGGCACAAAGAGAACAAAGGAAACGGTATTGACGCCTGAAATGTCGATAATCGTAACTACAGTACATCATACTCTCGACCCGTTTTACAATGGAGCGAAAGAGATTAAGGAAGCAGATATGCGGCTTTATGGTTTTGATTATCAGAAAGCCTGCTGCGGCAAAAATAATTTTGAAGTGAAACGATTAGATTAAGATTTATGATCAGGATGAATTTTTTAAAAAAATACGGATACCTCGTAACAACAATTATCGGATTGCTGATTTTGATATGTTTTTTATTGTTACTCATTCCGGAATCGCAAATGCCGACCGTTCTTCAATGTAGCGCTTTAGTTGCTATTATCAGCGCATTTCTCGGAGTTGTCATGACAGTGGCTGTAACAGCAATTTTATTGGATAAACAGGCAGCAACTCAAAAAGAGTTGTTAGATAAACAATCCGAAACAGAGTCTAAAAAAGACAAGGACATGAAAATTCATGAGCAAAAAGTTCATGCTTTTTCCGCTTTTACGAGTAAAATGTGGAAAATGGCAGATGATGCAAGTGATAGTGAATTAAAGAATATATACGAAGAACTCAGGTTAATGTGTTTCGATAAGCTTGTATTTTTCCTCACACAAGAAGAAATTGAGGAACTGACGGCAGTGATTGGAAAAATTGACAATACAAGATCAATAGATTTTAATCTGACGCATTTCTGCAAAATCACTAATATATTGCAAAGTAGCCTTGAAAATAAGCATGAAAATGAAGTGTATTTACAAAAACTTTATAATGCTTTTGACTGGACCATTATTGGTCAACAAAATGACGGCAAACACCCGGAAATTGCAGATAAAGTTAGTGATACAAATTCTTCAAATATCACTTTTTGGCATTTTAATGTATGGGGAGAAGAACAGATAGAAGCGTTTAAGAAAGGCAAATGGTTTTTATCCTTAATTGAATATGACGAAGATTGGCGGACAGGATTATTGAAACAGGTAAAGCCCGATGATATTGTTTTCCTTTACAAACGGGGCGGTACAGGATATATTGGCGCTTTTAAAGTATCGAATCCGCCGAATAAGATTATTCAAGCAAAAGAAAATTATACTCAGGAGGAAAAAGAAGATATTGCCGAATACGATATCTACAGCGCCATCGAAGACGGAGCAACTTTAGTTTCCTGTATTCTTGTCGAACCAATTGCTTATAACTTTAAAGGCGTAGGATATTTGACCGTCAGGCGTAGAACAATTGAGCACATGAATGACCGTGAGGCGGTGAAATATTTGGTTGAAAAGTTCAGTAACAACAGTTTGAATACGGAACAGGAAAAAGGGATCGGGAAGTTAGACGAAACAATATCAATACCAAATTTGAATACGGATTATTTTAACAGGATCTTAACAAAGTACAAATGATGACTATGCAAACGGATTACGACATAAAAAACGGATTGGATTTCATCCGTAAAGCGATGACACAGGAAACGGAAAACGAGTGTCAAGTCTTTGATTTTCTGTCGAGATTCAAAATAAAATTGGATATGGGAAGGCTATCCATATCTTCAAGACATTGAGAATGAATCTCTATTTAAACAATCAGGACAGCCGAATCAACCGAATCATCCATAAATTTAGTATAAAATAATAATAATAATAATAATAATAATAAAGCAATGAAAAAATTTCTCTCTTATTTAATGGCGACAACACTGATAATGATCGGCAGTTGTCGAAAATATGATGACACTTCTCTACGGAATGACGTCAATGATTTGAAAAACCGTGTAGCGGCTATCGAACGATGGGCTGCAACGGTGAACTCCAACATCTCTGCATTGCAAGGACTTGTTGCAGCCATGCAAAGTAATGATTATGTTACCGGAGTTACAACTTTTACGTCCCCCCAACCGGGAGGATATATTATTTCGTTTGTTAAAAACGGCGCTATCACAATTTCTAACGGAACCGACGGTCAAGACGGACAGGACGGAGCCGACGGCTTGGACGGCGAATCGCCGCAAGTGGGTGTGAAACAGGACGCCGACGGCGTTTATTACTGGACGCTGAACGGTGAATGGATTATCGACGAAGGCAATAAATTACGTGTCACCGGCGAAAAGGGAAACAACGGAATGAACCCGCAAATACGTATCAATACCGATACCGGTATGTGGGAAGTGTCGTACGATAACGGCGACTCATGGTCGTCGCTCGGAATTGCGGTGCCGGGAAACGACGGAATCAACGGGCAGGACGGCGTTACTCCGCAAATGAGAATCAACGCGTCCAATATCTGGGAAGTGTCGTATGACAATGGAAATACATGGATTTCGTTAAGCGTGTCGGCAAAAGGAGACGACGGGCAAAACGGACAGGACGGCGTTACTCCGCAAATGAGAATAAATCCTTCGACCAAGGTTTGGGAAGTGTCATACGACAGCGGAAACACATGGCATTCGCTTAATGTTTCGGCAACAGGTAACGATGGCGCAAATGGCTCCAACGGCGTCACTCCACAACTGAGAATAAACCCTTCGACCGATTTCTGGGAAGTGTCGTACAATAATGGCGCTACATGGACTTCGCTTGGAGTGAAAGCCACAGGAGACAACGGACAGGACGGTCAAAACGGAATTACGCCCCAAATGCGTATCAACGCAGTTACCAATGAATGGGAAATATCTTACAACGACGGCGCTGCATGGAACTCTACCGGAATAACGGCTACCGGAAACAAGGGGGATAAGGGGGATAAAGGCGACGCAATTTTTGCCGCCAACGGAGTGGACAACTCAAACCCCGATTACGTCGAGTTTACTCTTGTCGGCGGAGCAAGCATCAAAGTTCCAAAGTATAAACAACTTGGGCTTAGCTTTACTCAACCCGGATCATTTACGGCAGGCGAAACAAAAGACATTTCGTTCACCTCCGAAGGAAATGTTGCTATTATCGAATTTGTCAATATTCCAAACGGGTGGAAAGTGTCTGTAAATCAAAGTCTGTCGATATTTTCAGTGACGGCTCCTTCCACATTCAATAATAACAACAAAGGCGGCAGGGCTACAATACTGATCTCCGACAACGGACAACATACGATCATCCGCACTGTAAACTTTACTGCCGACACCGGCGGCGACGACG
>JAIRMH010000112.1 GCA_031258835.1 Tannerella sp. | reverse complement strand
GACGAGGTGAAGCGCGCAGCCGAACAATTCAACCGCATCGGGGAACTGTGCAAGGCCGGCGGCATCAAATTCGGATACCACAATCATTATTCGGAATTTAAACAGGTGGACGGCGAAGTAATATACGACCTGCTGATCCGAAATACCGACCCCGGCATGGTCTTTTTCCAGATGGACTTGGGACACGTGGTGAACGGAGGCGGAGACATCCCGGAATACCTGCGGAACTATCCGGGCCGTTTTCTTTCGTGGCACGCTTCCGATTTCAAGAAGGGACAGGGCTACACGGAAGTAGGACAGGGCGATGTGCCTTACGACGCGCTGTTCAAACAAGCCGCATCCTATGGACTGGAAGACCTGACCGTCGAACAGGAAACGGACGGCGATATATATGCGTCCTGCAAACGGGATTTCGATTTCCTGGCCAAATATCCATGGACAAAAGCGAAATAAGGTTAAGCGACACGACAAATCCGGGTTGTTTGCGGCAAAACACATTTACTCCCGCGTCCTTTCATTATGCCGATTATTATTTTCCGGAAGCATCTCTTTTTTTCGGTATTCAAGGGGCGATGTATTGAACAATTTTTTGAAACAGCGGCTGAAATAGCGTGGCGAACTGAATCCTAACATATCGGATATTTCCGATACATTCATCTCGGGGTGGTTTTTCAGCATGTCGGTTGCTTTTTTAAGTTTGCGCTGCAGGACGAAATCGTTAGGGGTCACACCGGTTAACGCTTCGAATTTTGAATAAAGAGAACTGCGGCTTAAGTTTAGTTCTCTGGCAAGGATGTTTATGTTAAAGTCCGGATTATCGAAATTACTGTCGATAATCCGGATGATTGTATCCAGAAACTTCTGATCGATCGGATTGTTTGATAAGGAGCGAACGTCGAAATCCCCATCTTTACCGAATTTATTCCGAAGAATAATACGGTTGCGTATCAGGTTGTTGCAGCGTGCAATAAGCGTTTTCTCATCGAAAGGTTTACTGATATAGTCGTCGGCGCCATGCTGAAAACCGGCGATATTATGTTCTACGGACGATAATGCGGTGAGCAGTACGACCGGAATATGACATGTCTCAAAATCATTTTTGATAGAGATGCACATTTCTGTTCCCGACATATTCGGCATCATAATGTCACTGATGATTAGATCCGGTTTTTCCTGTCGGGCAAATCGCAAGCCCTCTTCCCCGTCGCCGGCTGACAGGATGTTGTACATGGGGCGGAAGATATCTTGCAGGATCTGTCGTAATTCTTCATTGTCTTCCACAATCAGCAGGGTATGTTTTTTGCCTTCCGCATTATTACAGAGGGGGTCTTCCGGTATTTCATGCAGGTGTTCGCCGCTATAAGTATGCGTATCCGCACTATCTTTCCGCAAAATAACGGGTGCTGTGTTTTCCGTTAATTCTTCCTTTTTGAACATCGCGTTGCCTTTCCGTAACATGATGATGAAAATACTGCCGTATGGCGGTTTGCTTTCTACGGTAATATTGGCGTGATGTAGATTCAATATACCTTTTACGACCGACAGGCCGATTCCCGTACTGGGCGACCGGGTTAAATTGTGCGCAGAATTGTCAGCCTGATAAAAACGGTCGAAAATCTTGTCGAAGTCCTCTTTGTTTATGCCGATACCGCTGTCCATCGCCTTAATTTTTACGGCGTCGTCCGTTTCTTCGACGGATAGCTCTATCGTATCGCCGTCGTTCGTGTATTTGAACGCATTGGAGAGTAAATTGTAAAATACCTTTTGCATCTGTTTGGGGTCGAACCAACAGTTTATATCTTCGGTTGTCGAATGGAACTTATAAGTTATATTCCGTGCGGATGCCAACTCATAAAATGAGAAATATATTTCTTTCAGGAACGGTATGAGGTTTTGTTCCTTTACTTTTAACCGGACATGTCCCTGTTCCAGTTTCCGGAAATCAAGGAGTTCGCTGATGAGATTCCGCAGATGGGAGGCTTGTTTGCTTATTCTCAGTAATTTGTTATACACGAACGGAGAGATGGAGCTGTTGTTCAGTAATCGCTCGATCTGCACGGTGATGAGCGTAAGCGGCGTGTGGAACTCATGAGATATATTGGAAAAAAACTGTAATTTGGTATTGTTAAGTTGTTCTATCCGCTCTTTGTCCCTGCGTTCCATTTCGAGCGAAGTTTTCAGGTAAAGCCTTATTCTCCTGAACCGGAGGAATGAATGAATGATGGAATATGCGATTAATATATATAATGTATAGGCGACAGGATTGGCGTACCACGGATGCCGTACGACGATATCCATCGCTATTGTTTTTGACGCGATAGCAGGTTCAACGTTTTTTTCGCGTACTGTTAAATGATATTTTCCGGGGCGTATATTGGTGTACCGGATATTGTCGCCCTCTACCCATTTATCGTCAAATCCTTCCAGTTTATACTCGAAAGGATTTTGTTTATAAGGATTTGTATAATTATTGGAGGTAAAATTGATAAAGATATTATTCCGGTTATGCTTCAGCACGATTTTGTCTGTGAACGGCAACGCCTGATGGAGGATTTTCGTTTTGTCGCCGGGAGTTATGCTTTCGTTATTAACGGATAACGACGAGAAATAGATTTTATAGTCTTTGTTAACTTTAAAAACATCCTGTACGAAAAACGAAGTCAGCCCGCCTATACCGCTAACGAAAACCTCTCCGTTTTTACAAACCAGTATTCCGTTACCTTTATTTATACCGGGGAAAATAAGCGCGTCAAGATAAATGATCCTCAATTTTTTATTGTCTACATCTAAGAAAGACAGTCCTTTATCGCCGGAGATAATCAGTTCGTTTTGCTCGGATTGGGTAATATCATAACAATAATCGCTTAACAGCAGTTTTTTTTCAGTCGTATATCCGGTAAAACGTTGGGTGGTATCGTCGTACTCGAATAGTCCGGAGCCTAAGGTGCCGAAAAACAGTCGACCCTTGCCGTCTTCAAAAATGCAGGAAACTTCGAAGGCGTCGAGACCGTTCTCCCTTCTGTCGAAAGTATATCTGTCATTGAGATCGTTCATATTTATTTTCATGATCGTCGATAAATTTGCCAACCATATATAATCCTTTGAATCGATGAAAAATATGGAGGAAGGGAGAATGATATCGCTATCGAATAACGGGCGCACTTGTTCCGTCGTCAGATCCATCATAAAAAACCCTCGCCGGCTGTGGATGATCAGTGTATCGTCTTTGTAAAGTCTTGTCTGATTGATGATGTCTCCTGTTTTTTGGTGATTGGCGGGACTTTTGTCGCGTAAATTGTGAAACCGGTCGTTTTTTATGTCGTAAACGGAGATTCCTCCCGTATGTGTGCCGATGTATAACTTGTCGTATTTCGGACTGTATGTTATACTTTTAAGGTTATTATGGGCGATGGTGTTTGCCTTTCCGTCGGACAGAAAATATCGGAATGTTTTATTTGTCCGGTCAAAAAAATTCAAACCTCCGCCCTCAGTGCATATCCAGAGATTCCGGTTTTTATCTTCTGTCATTTTTCCGACGAAGAAATGACTCAGGCAGTCATTCCGTGTTATATTAGCGGAGTAGTGCGTGAAAGGGTCTGTTTCGGGATTAAAGAAATGCACTCCTCCGTAATACGTTCCGACCCATATGCTTCCCTGACTGTCTTTGAAGGTGGAGAATACGGACGAATGTTGCAGACTCCCCGGCAAATCGTCTTTCGAATAAGTCGTATATTTGTCGGTTGTCGGGTTATACTTGCATAATCCGGCGAATGTTCCGATCCAAATATTCCCGTAATTGTCTTCGGTAAAAGAACGGACCTGATTGTGGGGAATCGAATTTGGGTTGTCAGGATCGTGTTCGTGTTTTGTGAGATGGTCTGTTCGGTCGTATTTGTACATCCCCCGAGATCTTGTCGCTATCCATATAATGGATCGTGAATCTTCCGATATTTTAGATATATCCTCCTCCCGGACGATACATTGCATATCGTTCTCTTTGTCGTTTTTCAGGTACAATCCTTTGTTCGTGCCGATCCATAGTTGCGTGCGCGAATCGATGAATAATTCAGTGATTGTGCACTCGGGCAGGTTCGTGTTCAGAATATACCGAAAGGTCTGCTCCCGGTTGTCCCATTCGTAAATTGTATCGCCTGCCGCAACGATTACCGTACTGTCTTTGCAATATATTGTCAGGATATTTTCACTTTTAAGGCAGCGGAATTTTTCCTGTCGGATGTCATAGTGCATAAGTTTTCGGTCCGATCGGAAATAGATATTCCCGTTTTTATCTCCGACGATCGGAAAGTTATAATTGCCTATCGGAATATCTATCGATCGTATACTGTCTTCCGTGTGCTTGTACGACATAACGCTGGATCCGTCATACATGTTAAGGCCTTCTTCCGTTCCGAACCACATTCTTCCAAGCTCGTCCTGATAGATGGACATAATCGAAATTTGTGATAACCCGTCTTTCATTCCCAATTGCCGGAAATAAACGGCAGATACATTCGGCACAATGTATAACGGCATACATAGAAGTAATAATATTCGCTTTATATGCATAATCGTTATTTTGTTTCCTTTTTGGTTTGTCGTTCAGGCATTTTTTATTGTTCGAAAAACGCCTGAACGACAGTAAAACAATATGAAAACGCAAAAGTCGGTAAAATTTATAACATAACAAAACATTTTTATGGAGAATAAATTTGCCGTAAATTTTGTCTACAAAATTTATATTGTAAATGTTACGCAATAAAGTGACATAAGAATGGTTTTATTATTCGGAAATTTCATGTATATTTGTCAGGTTAATAAAGTTGACGTATATCACTTGGATTATAAATTCATAAAATATAAATACAATGGCGAATGTTACCGTAGAAGATGTTCTTGACTGGGCAAGACTGTTTCTTGCAAAAGCAGATGAAGAACTGACAAAGGATGAGATTAAGGAGCAAAAGAAATATGCTTCTTTAGTGCAAACCCCGGAATATAAAACATTCCTCTCGCAAATGCTTGACGAATCGTCGCAAATCCGCGACAACAGGAAGCTGAATAAGCGGACGCTCCGAATTGTCAAGAAGTATGGAATCCCTGATTTTTTCAGCGTTTCCGATCGTTTTTTGTTGCGCCTCTACAAGTTGGGAGGGCATTGGTTCCCGGCTGTGGCAATGCCCATTTTCAAGAAAAAACTTCGCGCCGAAACGACGAAGATGATTATCGCAGAAGAACGTCCGAAGTTGACGCGACATCTGGCAGAGCGCCGCGAAAGTAATATAGGGCAGAATGTCAATCTGCTCGGAGAGGTAGTACTTGGCGACGGTGAGGCGCGTAATCGTTACGAACATTATCTCGAAGCGCTGAAGGAACCGGATATCCATTATATCTCCATAAAGATATCAGGAATATATGCCCAGATACGTCCGTTAAGCTACGAGCAGAATAAAACGGAACTGTGCGAAATGGTGGCGGCTATTTACCGGAAAGCGATGGAGTATCCGTATACCGACCGCGAAGGGCGTACGCGCGCTAAGTTCGTGAATCTGGATATGGAAGAATATAAAGATACGCATCTGACAATGGACGTTTTTCTCGAAGTGCTGGGACGTCCCGAATTTAAGGATTATAGCGCAGGAATCGTCATACAGGCTTATCTTCCCGATGCGGAAGGATTGCAGAAACGGCTGCTTGATTTTGCAAAAAGACGCGTGGACGAAGGCGGTACTCCACTGAAAATGCGTTTGGTGAAAGGCGCTAACATGCAGATGGAAAGCATCGTGTCGTCGTTACGGGGATGGGAAAACCCGGTATTCCGCACGAAAGTCGATGTCGATGCGAATTATATGCATATTCTGGATATCGCCTTACAACCTGAGAATGTGAAAGCTTGCCATGTCGGTGTGGCCTCGCACAATTATTTCAGTATTGCTTACGCTCATTTGCTGGCGGAGAAAAACGGTGTGTCCGAGTATGTGACATTTGAAATGCTGGAAGGCATGGCAAACAATTTACCGCGGGTAATGCGTAAACTGCAGAAGCAGATTATTCTTTATACTCCTGTCGTCAAGGCAAATCATTTCTTGAATGCGATATCTTATCTGGTACGCCGGCTGGACGAGAATACGGGGGAAGATAATTTCCTTCGTTATACATTCAACCTGAAACTTGACAGTCCGCACTGGAATTTCCTTGCCAAACAGTTTCAGGAAGCGTATAAACGGAAAGATAGCGTACGCACTACGCCGTTTCGTACGCAGGACAGAACGAAAGAGCCGGCCCCGCCAACCGACATTGACGCGTTTGCCAACGAACCGGATATGGACATCAATACGTTTGCCAATGAACCGGATACGGACCTCGACTTACCGCAAAACCGCAAATGGGCGCTGGAGATCCTTTCAAAATGGCAAACCGCCGCGCATGAGGATCGTATCGTTCCGGTTCAAATCGGCCATCGCGAGATCTGTACGGATCGAAAACGGTTGTATTATGACCGTAGCAGGAATATGACGGTTTGTTTCTATGAAGCGAATTTATCATCCCGCGAACAGGTAGCCGAGATCATTGACATTGCGGAAAAAGACGCTTCCGGCTGGCGGCAAACGTCCGTCGACAAACGAAATGAAATATTTCGCCGCGCAGCAGATAGCCTAAGCGCCCGTCGGGGCGATCTTATCGGCTGTATGGCTGCCGTCACGGGGAAAACTTTTATGGAGGGCGATGTGGAAGTCTCTGAGGCGATCGACTTCTGTCGCTACTATCCGATTACGATGAAAGCGTTCGACAGACTGTCTACGATATCCCATCGCCCGAAAGGCATTATATTAGTGATTCCGCCATGGAATTTTCCCCTGGCTATTCCGGTAGGAGGGGTAGCGTCAGCGCTTGCGGGCGGTAACACGGTCATTCTTAAACCGGCGACCGTAGCCCTGCCGGTTGCCTGGGAGTTCGCCAAATGCTTTTGGGAAGCCGGCGTTCCCCGGGATGCGTTGCAGGTAGTTTGTCCGGAAGAACGTGAATCGCTTGCTTATCTGACGACTCACCCGTCCGTTAAGCATGTGATTCTGACCGGTGGAACAGATACGGCTTTCAGTCTGTTGAAGAATAGCCCTAAGACGCCTCTTTCCGCCGAAACAGGCGGGAAGAATGTGATTATCGTAACCGGTGTTGCCGATTTGGATCATGCGATATTGAATATCGTAGCGTCGGCGTTCGGTAACGCCGGCCAGAAATGTTCCGCCTGTTCACTGTTATTGCTGGAGAAAAGGACATATCATGACGACGCGTTCAAGGTAAAGTTGAAGGATGCCGTGACAAGTATGCGCGCCGGAAGCGTCTGGGATACGATGACGGTCGTTGGGCCGATGATAGATAATAAAAATGAAAAACTGCTTCACGCCGTTGAACATCTTGAACCCGGAGAATCATGGCTTGTCAATCCCGAATTTGTCGATGAAGAGAGATATATACTGAAGCCAACCGTCAAATGGGGCGTGAAACCGTCGGGCTATACGTTTAAAAACGAACTGTTCGCCCCATTGTTGTCCGTCGTTTGTATCGACAACCTGGAGCAGGGCATTGAATATGCAAATTCTTTGGAATATGGCTTGACGGCAGGATTGCAAAGTTTGAATGAAGACGAACGACGGGTGTGGCGCGACCGTATAGAAGCCGGAAACCTGTATATTAACCGTGGTATAACGGGCGCGATTGTTGGCCGGCAGCCGTTTGGCGGAATGAAACGTTCGGCATTCGGAGGCGGCGTCAAAGCCGGAGGCCCGAATTATGTATCATGCTTTGTGGAACTGACGGAAAATGAATTGCCGGAAACATGCGTCAAGTCGCCATTTGATGAATTTGCCAGCGAAGAAAAAGATAAAAACCGTTTGAATTATGCGGCGGGAAGTCTTGCAAAAGCATGGTTGGATGAATTTTCACAGGAAAAGGAGGTCGGTCATGTTTACGGCGAAGAAAATATATTCCGGTATCTGCCGTTGAAATCTATCGGTTTCCGTGTGGAAGAAAAAGATTCCCTGACGGATGTCCTCATCGTACTGCTTGCCGCCGGTATCGCCGGAACGCCGCTTACGGTAAGTATCTCCGCAGAAAATCCGAAAATGCAGGCGATAACGTCCGCCGTCATGCCACCCGTGCCGCCCGTTAATGTGCACGCCCGAACGCAGATCAAAGTACAGACGGCAGATGCATTTATAGAAGAAATGGATACTTACGAGCGTGTTCGTACCTGTTCGCCGGATTTGCCGGATGCCTTTTATCGCAAAGCGGCGGAGCTGGGTAAGCATATCGCTTACAACAAACCGCTTGCGGAGGGGCGTCTCGAATTGCTTCATTATCTTAAAGAGCAGAGTATCGCATACGAATACCATCGTTACGGGAGTATTTTCGGAGAGAAAAAACAGGCTGCGCCGGATGCAAAATGAAAGGTGATTTTTTGATGTTTCGGAACGGTGATCTGTCATTTGAACCAAAAATGGAATTATTTTTTTAAAAAAGAATATTAATATAGTTGTATAATTAGAAATTAATAGTACCTTTACGCCGATTTGTATTAAACCATAAGATGTTAATAAAGAGGCCGGGATACCGGGAATGTTTGTTTTATTAGTTGGATACATTATGTTAAAGGAGAGCACAATAGTTAAGGAACGATACTCGTTACTGAAAATTCTAGGTAAAGGAGGATTTTCGGAAGTCTGGTTGGCTGATGATGTTTGGACATCTACAAAGGTAGCTTTGAAATTTTATGCTCCGGGCACAGGGCTTGATGATGAGGGAATACGGTTATTCACTCATGAATTTGCTTTGTTATCCGATTTGAATCATAACAATCTTTTGAAACCTTCTCATTTTGATATTTATGAGAATATGCCGTTTCTGGTATTGACTTATTGTGAAAACGGCTCGACATTGAGACTCGTTAATCGCATGAATGAAGATAGTGCATGGCAATTTCTTCGGGACGTAGCGGAAGGGCTGCATTATTTACATTCTAATGTGCCTCCAATCATACATCAGGATATTAAACCGGATAATATACTGATCGACAGGAACAGCCGGTTTGTAATAACGGATTTTGGCATCAGCGCCAGGGCCAGGAATACTTTGCGCAGAAATGTAACCAATATCACTACCGGCGGCACATTGGCCTATATGTCTCCCGAAAGATTCGGACATGATCCGTCTCCTATTAAAGCCAGTGATATTTATTCTTTAGGTGCTACGATGTTTGAGTTGCTGACAGGGCATCTTCCTTTTGGAGATCATGGCGGGTTATTGCAGAAGAATGGCGCAGACATCCCTAATATCAAAGGGAATTATTCCAACAGGTTAAAAGAAATTGTCTATCAATGTCTGGCAATCAATACATGGGACCGTCCAACAGCTTTCTACATAAGCCGTTTTGCTAAAATGGCGCTGGATGGCGATGAAGACGGGATGATGAGAGCTGAGAGGCAAAAAGTGAAATCAACTTTCGCCAGAGGCGCTTTTGATCCGGAGATACCGAATGGCGATGACGACGCGATGATGAGGACTGAGAGGCAAAAAGCGAATCCGGTTTTCGTCAGAGACCCTTTTGACCCGGATATGTCGAATGGTGATGACGACGGGAAGATGAGAGCAGGGAGGCAAAGAGCGAATCCGGTTTTCGTCAGAGACTCTTTTGACCCGGAGATGCCGAATAGCAATAGCGGCGTGTGGAAAAAAAGCGAACCGGGATCTTTCGGCAATAATAGAAATAGTGGCGTTGATGGCAATAAGAAACTGGCCGCCGGGTTAATCGCCGGACTGTCGTTTGTCGTCATAATAATCGTTTCGTTTTTTGTTATAAATAAGATTCCTGACAAGTTAGACAAAAAGAAACTGATAAATCAATACGATTATTACATTAATCAGGGAGATAGCCTTCATGCGGTCGGACAAAAAGAAGATCCTAATTTCGAGCGAATGTATGTTGACGCTTTGAAAAGTTACCGGATGGCATTGGAAACGGTAGAAAATACAGGCGAATTGTCGTTAATAAATGATGCCCGGGGAAAGGTTGACAATATGAGGAAGTTGATCTCCGAGACGTATGATGAATTTCTGAATAAAGCGAAAAAAATGAAAGAATATGAAGCTCTTGAGGCAGCGGCGGTCTTTACCGAAAGAGCGGGCTATCTGAAAGATTTTCGCTGAAAAAGTTTGTGGGTAAAACATGTGGTAAATACTAAATATAATATAGGTTATGAAAAAGATATATATGTCATTGTTACTTGTCGTATTATGTATGTTCATATTTGACGGTAATGTTTGCGCGCAGGATCCCATTTGTACGAATATTTATAATGAAGGGCTTGCGTTAATGAATAAAAAGAATAAGAATAGCTATCAGGAAGCTATTAAAAAATTTGAAGCAGCCGGCATATGCGATGAGAAGTTGCAGGAAAATTGCAATAAAAGGATAAGCGAGTGTAGAAAAGCAATGGAGACGCCGCCGCCTGTATCCGAACCGAAACCCGCACCGGCGTCTACACAGAAAAATACACCTGCGTCGACATCTGCGCCTGCACCGATTCAGCCTTCTAAAAATAAAGTTCTGTTTTCAGAACAGGGAGGGATTGAGAATATTTCCGTATCGGGAGACAGTCGTTGGACCGTATCGACGAATGTCGCCTGGTGTGTCGCGCAACGAGGAGATAACCTTATCGTAATCACCTGTGAACAAAATAAAACTCTTTTTCCCCGGAAGACAAACATAGAAATAAAGGGAAGTAATAGCAGTAAGACGATTGTTGTTGAACAGGATGCCGCGAAAGAATATCTGACCGTATCGGAAAAGGCATTTGAATATACCTCATCCGGAGGTGTTGATACCGTTCGGATATCTACAAATAGTGAAATCTGGACGTTTGAAAATCTTCCGGCCTGGTGTAACGTAAGGAAAACCGGAGCGTATGAGTTTATAATCTTATGTCAGAAAAACAGTACGGAACAGACAAGACGTGAAACGATACGACTTAAAACAAGTCAGCAGACGGTCGATTTGACGGTAAGGCAGGAAGCCGGCAAGCAATCGCCCACAAAATCGGAAACCATTGTTGAAACGAAAAACTCCGAAACGGATCGAAAAGTCGCTCCGGAAAACAGGGTCTTATCCGGAGAACATAGCGGTACTTCCGAACGGGAAGTTACGCCCGGTCGTGTCAGGCGTGGCGAATCGTCCCGGCGTGAAGTGACATCCTATCGTGATGCCGATTCGGAACGGCTATCCTCCGGCAATAAAATCTCCTTCGGCGTCATGGCGAATGTTTTGATTCCCGGTTTTAGCGTCAAATCGTCATCCGCATTAGGAAGCATCGTTAACTACGGCCACGGCGGAAAGTTGGAGAACCCCTCATATTCCGCGGAAGTGGGATATAGCGGAGGCGTGATTGCCGATATACAAATTGCAGAGAATCTTTATATTCAGACCGGATTGTATTATACGAACATAAACATAAATAACAAGATAAATGGAGTGCATAATGATATTATAGAAAATTATTCTCCTACAACTTATCTTGAAGGAACGGTCTCATATAAATTTGTGGAGAAATATACATTGAACTATATCGAAGTGCCGATTTTATTTTCTTATAGATATCGCTTGACGGAAAAAATTATCTGGCAGATAAATGCAGGTCCTTATATCGGGTATGGTATTGCCGGTAAGGTTAAAATTAAAGGTACACAGGATTGGCCTGAACTGAATGAATATTATGATCAAGATGACCGTCCGACGGGCAACGTTTATCACGAGAACAGTAGTCTTACCGGAGAAATAGATCTGTTTGGTAAGACGGGAACTTTATCCTATACATCTACAACCGCGAGGGAAGATACGAAACATAATCTCAAAAATGCCCCATTCCTGAATCTGGATGCAGGCGTTTCCCTTGGTACGGCGTTTGAATATGCAGGTGTCAACATTGGCGTTTATTATGATATAGGCCTGATGAATATGGCAAATGGAGAATATTGGAAATCAGAACGTGTGCGCATGTCCAATGACCTTGAGAATGTAAGTGTCAATGATTATGTACACAAACTTAACAAACTTCAAGTAAGGATAGGATATATATTCCGTTGGTAATGTAAACTATAAAATATAATACTATGAGATGTAGAAATTGTGGTTGGGATAATCCTCAGGATAGCGTGAAATGTGTTAAATGCGATCAGCTGCTGGATGTGGAAGGAGGGACTTTTACATCTGCCGAAATCGTTACGAATGTCGACTATAACGGCAGGAAGACAATGAGTGAAAATTTGGTTTTTTCGGGCGAAGAGGAAAGCCATTCTCCCGCCTCAAAACCGAAACGGCGTTTATGCTTTAATTGTAAACATCCTATATTATCGGATTATTATTTTTGTCCCAAATGTGGCGTCGACCTGAAGGATGAGAAAAATGTGACGGAAAACATAGCCTCGAACGCGACTGTATCGGACGCGGGGGCAAGATCCACCATGCCTGATTCCGCAACAAAATCGACTGTGCCGGGCGATCTGTCGAGATCCACCCTGCCTGATTCAGCATTGAAATCGACTGTGCCGGGCGATCTGTCGAGATCCACCTTGCCGGATTCAGCATTGAAATCGATTGTGCCGGGCGATCTGTCGAGATCCACCCTGCCGGATTCAGCGTTGAAGTCTACCATTCAGGGCG
>JAIRMH010000086.1 GCA_031258835.1 Tannerella sp. | reverse complement strand
TTGGGAAGGAAAAACTATCTCTTCTGCGGTAATCATCAAGCTGCCGGACGTGCCGCCATCATCTATTCTTTGTTGGGGACATGCAAAATCAACAGCGTCAATCCTGTCGAATGGCTCACTGATGTCCTCAACCGGATTAATGATTACAAAATGAGTGACCTCAATCAATTGCTGCCCGGATTGTGGCGGAAATCTGAGAGGGTGTAGTTCTCCGGATGCTTACGTTATTATTGACGCCAAAATTTTATTGCATCAATCGTCAAGTATTTTCGTTTATAATAATTCTTCGTTTTGGAGGAGGGCGGCGGCTTCAATCAGCATACTGCCGCTTAGCTGTTCCGTCAGGCCTGTCGATGAGCCGGGGCTTACCTGCCAGTTAGGGCCGTAAAATATGGCGGGCTTACTTGTGCCTTTTGTCCATAATGTTTCGGCGTTGTGCCGGAGGAACTGAATATAACGCTTCTTTGCTGCGGCATCTAACCTGTCTTGCCTGATTAGTTCGGTAAAATAACGAATGAAGATGCCTTTGAAAAGGCCGCCGTCTCCTGTACCTTCACTTTTAAGGACGGAATTGTCGACAAGGCTGCTTGTCGTATAGTCGGCGGCTAAAATTGCGTCGTTAAGATAGGCTTTTTCTCCGAATATTTTATACAGTTCTACGGCGGAGCCAATGAATGTTCCCTGATTGTATGTGAATATCCAGTTTTTATTGGTTTCGCCCGTTTCACTGTTTATATTATCATAAACCATTCCGTTATTGGCATTGAACAGTGTCGTTTTCTCCCATTTGTATATCTTAGCTGCCCATTCTTTGTTTTCTTCATCGCCAAACTCTTGATACAGACGTGCGGCAAGTATGCATGCCGGACCATTGGAGCAGGCATTTTTGCTGTATTCCTGTCCTTTTACCCATGATATACCGCCACCGGCATTATCGTTCCATCCTATTTTTATGTATTCCCATATTTGCAGCGCCGCCTCTTTATATTTTATATCGTTTGTCGCTTTGTATGCGCGCAGTATGGCCAATGCGTTCCATTCCATATCATCGTAAAAGTCGTTCCGGAAAGTGTTTTTATTTTTGACCTTAACGCCTTCGAACCATTGGTCAAAATAATTTTTATACATCGCATCACCTGTCCGTAAATATGCGTCAACAAGTACATCCAGCGCATGAGCCTGCGGCCAGTAATGAAAATCGGCTTTCCCGTTGCTGTCGTAGTTAAAATATTTTCCACCTGCATTCCAGAATGATTTTGTCAATGCATTAGCGCTTTTGTCCGCAGCATCGTTCCAATCGATTTTTACCTCTTCGTCGTTTCCGGAATCTGAAGTATCATTATCGTCTCCGCAGGCAAGCGTGAATGCGAACAGGAAATACACTATATATATCTTCTTTATTTTTAGCATGTTATTTTCTTTTATTTGTAAAAAAGAATTGAGAATTATCATCATAATACACAGACGGAAAAGGACGTTTCCAAATCGAAGTATACAACAATAATCCTCAATTCACAACATTATTATAAACCCTACTAAAACACTATTTTGTAATCGAATGTGTGTACGGCCCGTCTGCCTGCAGATATAAAGTATAATCAGCCGGTACGCCGTCGAAATCAGCCATCAGTTTCCATTTGTTATCCCATTGCGAAGTGGCGCCGAGAAGACGCAGGTAGTAGTACGATTCGGGGCTTGTCGACGTAGGACGCGAATCGGTGGAATTGAGGGTCGCCCATTCCCATTCTTTTTCTTCGTCGGCGCCGCCGTTTTCTTTCATGAACATCCGGAATTTGTAACGTTCATCCCTACCCCAGCTCTCCTGCTTGAAGGTGACGATCTGCCCTTTAGCCCGGAATATGCCGTAGCCTTCGTAAGGCAACTCGAACAACCGTGCATTATCGGGACAGAAATAGAACATAATCCGAGTCACTAAAGCATACGTACAAGCGCCGGTATTAAAGTCGAGCGTGATGCGGTATACGCCGTCAGCGGGAACGGTAGATGTTCCGTTTTCTTTTACCAGACCTTCCGATGTATAGAAATGTCGTGGAGAGCCTGTTATTCCATCTGTGAAATAGAACGGTTTCCCGCCTGTCAGTTTTGTATACACTTCGAATTCACCTCCTGCGACTGCCTTCGTCTTGTGCGCTTTCGACAAATCCGTTCCTCCTTCGGATCCCTCGCCTGTAACGTATAAGTCGATCGGAACATCTTCAAACCCGGCCAGGCGCGTAATAGTTATTGTATTCTCTTGCCCTGATTTTACGATTTTTGTTCCTTTCGACGAGAATACCGTCCACTTGAACGTTCCCGTATCGGAAGCTTTGATGCCTGCCATACCTGCAATCTTATTCATTTGTTTGTGAGTTATTTTCACACTATTGTTGAATCCGTTATTGTCTGAAGACATCATATAGGCGGGAGCGGAAAAGTCTCCTTCCATTTTGTCGAACGCGATCTGATAGACGACGGCGCCGCCTTCGTTCACATCGACATAGTCCCATTCAAAATAGATCTCTGCCGATGCGGCAGGCTCTAACGTTATCGACCTGCCGCTAAGCGGTTCTATCAGCGTTTTGACATCCGACAATCGTGCGTCCGTTTCGCCCATATTATCGTTGCAAGCTATGAACGACAAAACGCAAAAGGCTATCATTGTTAATTTTATACATATTGATTTCATACGACAATCTCCTATCATTTAATTACTAAATTATGCGTGTATTCACCTTCGGGATTAAGCGAAAACACGACGTCGTAAGTCTTGCCGCTCCACCCGTCCGTAGCAGGATTTTTCCATACCTGGTTGTTCGTCCACTGCTCAACGTTTGTCCGTTCAACCATGTAATAGTAGGCATCATTTCCGGTCGGTTTGCTATCATTATTAATCGCTCTCCATTCGGTTTCGCCATCGGAGCTTTCCATTCTGAATTTGTAACGGTCGTCCGAATTATCGCTTCCTTCAAGGCCGGATATCGTATGATTCGTCAACTCCCATATGCCTAAACCTTTATACGGCAATTCGATTTTACGTTGCGACCAGTTCAGGAACAGGTTTACTTTCGTTACTTCTTTCGTTGTGAAAGAACCGATATTGAAATCCAGGTAATATTTGTAGATGCCTGTTTTTGAAACGGTAGACGTTCCGCCTTCAATAAGTTTTTCCCCGCTCAGCGAATATTCCGTGGGCGTTCCCGAAGCTGCATTTACAAATTTAAAAGTTCGGCCTTCCGTCAGTTTTGTATAAATTTCAAATTCGCCATCCGCTATTTTTTTCATTATAAGCGCTTTAGAGAGATCGGATCCGACTTCCGTAGCATCCCCTGTAATATAGAGTTGCGACGGTATATCTGCAAATCCGGCCAGGCGCGTCAATGTAAGCGAACGCTCTTCTTCCGCTTTGACGGGATTGATACCTTTGGAGGAATAGACCGTCCATTTCAGCGTTCCCCGCGCTGCCGACTCAACACCGGCCAGCGCTGCGATGCGATTAAGTTGTTTATGCGTGATTGTAGCATGGTTTGTCCCGCCGTTATTATCTGAAGCAACGATGAAAAGAGGGGTGGAAAAGTTTCCGTCCGCTTTGTCAAATACGACTTCATAGAGGACGTTTCCGCTATCTTCGGCTCTTGCCGGTTCCCATTCAAAATACAACGTAGCCGACGCCGACGCTTGCAATACAATATCTTTCCCATTATCGGGTTCGTAAAGTTTTTTAACTGCCGTCACGCCTATGTCTCTCACTTCGCCATCATTGTTGCAGGCGATCAGAGCAAAAAGCAAAGAGGTTATCATTGCCGGCTTAAAATATATTGATTTCATATCTACATTATTTAAAATTTAATACTAAGGTAATATGGAACTTTCATGATGTTTATAATTCTCCGGCATTAAGCCGATTTTCATATGCCATATTTAATTAAAAAGTTAATATCCGGGATTCTGGGTAAGATTAGGATTGATATCCCTTTGAGACTGGGGAATTGCGAACAAATAATCCCTGTCTTTATTAAATCTTCGCTCATCAAGCCGGATATATTGTGTATTGTCGGCGGCAAACCGGGCGCCATGGGGGTACCCGTTCAGCAGCGTTTCGATAGTTTTCCAGCGACGGATGTCAAACAGCCGCAAGCCTTCGATCGCAAGTTCGCAACGACGTTCGCGGCGGATGATCTGCCGCAGGTCGGCATTTTCCGGATAATCAAGCGCCGAAGCGTCGGTGAATCCCGCGCGTTGGCGTACGGGGCGAATCGTCCGGTTCCAGATATCCTGATTCATCTGTCCCGATTCATATTTTGCTTCCGCATACATCAATAAAATGTCGGCGTATCTCATGAGTATAAGGTTTAATCCGGCAGCCATTCCATCAGGCGCCGTCGGGTCGAAATATTTCCGCAGATAATAGCCGGTTCCGGTAGCGTTCTGTCCAGGCCCGGCGTATTCGTCCAAATTAGATACGCCGGCCTCGGCGGACGATCCCGGGCGGATGTAAATGACGGATGTCGTTCCATCGCCTTTTTTCCATGGATAGCCGTGATAAACAATTGTTTTTTCAAAACGCGGATCGCGGTTTACATAAGGGTCGTCTTCGTTATATCCCGAACCTTCTTCATCAATTCCTTTGCCGTTCCGCATGATATAATCGTCTACTAATTCCTGCGTAGGCGCAAAAGCGTGAATGCGTCCGCCTACGGAAAGTGGTATCGCATCATAATATTCGCTCCATGTGCGGAGTGTAAGCATATAACCGATGTCGAGGATCACTTCATCGTTATATTCGTTCTCCGGCAGGAACAAGCCTTCGTAACTGGGGAACAATTCGTAGCTGCCGTAATCGCCGTTCATTATCTTTTCACAAATGGAAGCTACGTTCGACCAGTCGTTTTCGTACAAATAGGTGCGGGCGAGCAACGTCATGACGGCGCCTTTCGTGATTCGTCCCTTATCGTTTTCGGAATATTCATGTTTGGATGGCATCGTACTAAGAATATCATTCAATTCTTTCCTGACAAAATCAATCACCTCCGATTTCGGGGAGCGGGTAATCGTGTTCGATTCCTGCATCGTCAGGTTATAGTCAAACAAAGGCGCATCGCCGTATTGACACGTCAGACGGAAAAACAGGAATGCGCGAATGAAACGGGCTTCCGCTTTCATTCTGGTTTTCAGCGTTTCATCCATATCGGGAACCCGGTCTACATTTTCGAGAAATGTATGACAGGTTTTTATGCCTTCGAAACATTTTTTCCATTCGTCGGCAAAACGCCCAAGCGACGGGTCAGCTTGTCCCGAAGTTATTATTTTCTCATTTGTATTACCACGGCCTTCGTAAAGATTGTCGGATAATTTTTCGTTCACAAAAAATTGTTCGGCGCCAAACATCTGGTTATATCCCATACTCAAAACGGCAGACGCTTTTTCGGGCGATGTCCAGTAGTTCAGATCGGTAAACTTGTTCGTAGGAGCTAAATCCAATTCGTTACATGAAGGGAACAAAACCGTAATCATGCAAATGGCTGCTCCGGCATAATATTTCAACATATTTTTCATAGCTATATCCATTTAATTAAAATTCTATATCCAGTCCAAACCCATAGTATACCAAAGTAGGATAATTACGGGCGCTGTTTGCTCCTACGCCGCCGATACCGCCCATGTTGTTTCCGAATTCGGAAGATTCGGGGTCGATAAACGCGTTTTTAGAGAGTGTCAGCGGATTTTGTGCATTTACGCTGATGCGCAGTTTTTGAATGCCTGCGGCGGATGTCCATTGTTTGGGGATGGTATACCCTATCTGAATATCTTTCACGCGGAGATATGCGCCGTCCAGCAAATAAAGATCCGTACCGGCTTTCGACCAGTTGTTCGTGCTCGAAGGCGACCCCGGAGCAACCAGGCGCGGCCATTTGGCGTCAGGGTTGGTCGGCGTCCAGAAATCGAGTTGGTGCTGGTATATACAATAGGAATAATTGGAGTGGAAAGGCTCGATCAGCTCGCCGCGCACATACATGTCGCGTTTCCCGACGCCTTGAAGCAACACGCTGAAATCAAATCCTTTATATTCCAAACCGTATGTAAAGCCGAACGTATAGCGCGGGAATGCATTTCCTATGACCGCGCGGTCTTTGTCGTCGATCACGCCGTTTTCATCCATATCGACGTATTTCACGTCTCCCGGCTGCACCGTCGCCCCGACAGGCAGAGCGCTGGCGGCAATTTCGTCGTAACTCTGGAATAGCCCGTCGGTCTTATACCCAAAATAGGAACCGAGCGCTTCACCTTCGCGGATGATTTTATACAACTGGTCGTTCTGGTCGATTTTTTCTTCTCCGCCGAAATCCGTCACCGTATTTTTGGAGTCAGAAATGTTCAGGTTGAACTGATGCCTGAACGCTCCCGTCTTCAAACGGTAATTGACCGTCACGTCCCATCCCCGGTTTCTCATTTCGCCGGCATTCTCTTTTGCCGCGCTGCTGCCGAAAACCGATGATACGACAGGAGATAACAGGATGTCCCATGTCCTCTTGTTAAAATAATCCAGCGACACATACAGGCTGTTATTGAAGAACGTAGCGTCAAGACCGATATTGAAATTGGCTGATTTCTCCCACGTCAGATAGGAATTGCCATACGTATATCCCGTTCCGGGCATGATTTGATTATTGAAGACGTATGTATTCGTATACATCTGGTATACCGTCTGGTAGGAATAATTATCGACATTTTGATTTCCCAACACGCCATAAGTAGCCCGGAGCTTCAGATCGCCGTATTTTGCTTTATACGTTTCCAGAAAATCCTCTTCGGAAATTCTCCATGCCGCAGAAAAGGAAGGGAAGAATCCCCAGCGTCTTTCCTTAGCGAATTTGGACGAACCGTCGTAACGGAAAGACACATCCCCGTAATATTTATCGTTGAAATTATACCCCAGGCGGCCGAAGAGCGACGTAATGCTGGTCTGGTCGGTACTTCCGTTCGTGTTATGGTTGTCTTTGTTTTGTTCGGAATCTTCCGTTGTCGGGAGACCCAGGTCATCGTCGGTATATTCCCATGCGATGCGGGCATCCTGCTTGGTATACGATTCGTTGGATACGCCCAGCAATCCTGATACGTTATGTACGCTATTGAACGTGCGACTGTAATCCAGCAGGAACTGCGTACTCAGCGTATAGCGTTTCTCGTTGTAATCTTCCGTCATTTTCTTGGAATTCATGTAGAGGACGGGCGTCTCCAGGTCGGCGGCGGCATAGAGCGGAACTTTCATGTCCCGACGAAAACGATGATGCTGCGTAAGGTCGAGACCGACCAGCCCTTTTGCCGTCAAGCCTTCCATGATTTTAAAGTCGAGATTCAGGCTTCCGATGAAATTGTCTTCATCTTTCTTTTCATAACCGCCGTCTTTCAGTTTCGCCATGGTATTGTCGTCGCCGATAACGTCGTTGATAAGATACTTGCCGTCTTCCGTAAATTTATAGTAGTAATATGGCGGGATACGCGAGGAGTTGATAATCACATTCCCCGTTCCGCCACCAATCGTACGTTCGTTTTTACGGGTATACGCCATCAAGGACGTCAATTTAAACCGTCCGTATTCGGTCGTAAGGTTCGTGCGGAAATTGTAGCGCTCCAGCCCAAAGTTCCCGGCAAAATTACTTTCCTGATTGCGGTATCCGGCTGATACCATATACGTGGTATTCGGATTACCGCCGGAAATGTTTACGTTATACGCCTGTTGAAGCCCTTTTTTCATGATTTCGTTCAGATACCAGTATTCTTCGCTGCGATGATCGTACAGATCGCGAATTTGTGCAGGAGTAAACGCCGGCGAGCTGCCGACGTTCATATTGGCCTGGTTTCTGTACATCGCGTTCTGCCAGCCTTCCACCGGTTGATACAGGATATCCGGATCCTGATAGCCCACCATCCCATTGAAGCGGACTGCCGGTTTTGCTACGGCAGCGCCTTTCTTTGTCGTCACAAGAATGACGCCGTTTGCCGAACGTGAACCGTAGATGGCCGCGCTGCCGGCGTCTTTCAATACTGAAACATTCTCAATATCGTTCGGATTGAGGTTATTCAAGGTCGATGTACTTGAGATCAGTCCGTCGATAACGATAAGCGGATCATTATTACCCATTGTACTGATACCGCGAATGTTGATGTTCATACTGTTATCATTCGGGTTCATGTTTTTTTGCTGGATGATAAGATTTGCCGAAGCTCCCTGCAACGCCTGCATAGTATTACTCACCGGACGGTTTTCAAACACCTCCGTCCCCACCTGGTCGACTGCTCCTGTAATACTCTTGCGTTGGCGCGTCCCATAGCCGACAACCACCACTTCCGACAATTTTTGAACATCCTCACTCAACATGATGTTCAACGACTTTTCATCATTAACAATAATTTCTTGTGGAACAAATCCGATATAATTGACCGTCAAAACGGCTCCTCGCGGAACCTCGATAGAGAATTTACCGTCGATATCCGTAGCTGTTCCGTTCGTCGTGCCTTTTTGAATTACGTTAACGCCAAATAACAATTCGCCGGATTCGTCCGATACGATGCCCGTAACTTTAATTTTTCTCGCTTCGGATTGCGTTTGAGCCTTTATCCCGCTTGACGCCAAAAGCATACAGCATAAGATAAAAAGAAAGCCGATTGCAAACCGAAGATTTTTTTTCCGTTTTTTTAATAATTCATTCATAATCTACTTTAGTTTTTCAGATAAACAATTCAGGAAACATAAACTCTTACATTAATCTCGAAATAATTCATTTTCTTCTCATAAATAACATTTTTTAGTTGATAATACTACAAACTATTCAATAAACTCACTTTGTTCTCTTTTATCAATTTAAGAATCAGTTCTCCGAACAAAGTATTTGTCCATGCGAACCATGAACGCGTAAATTTTCGGGGGTCGTTCTTATAGAAACTTTCATGCATAAATCCCGTATCGCCATCGGAATCGCGAAGCGTTTTTACGCAATATTTTATTTCGGCGTCATCGACGCTCGTCATGGCGTTCATGATCAGGCTCATCGGCCATATCATATCGAAACCGATGTGAGGCCCACCAATGCCTTCGGCCGCCGTTCCTTTAAAGAAATACGGGTTATCAAGGCTCCAGACGAAATTACGCGTATTCCGATATACCTCATCATTCCGGTCTACGCATCCTAAATAAGGCAAGGACAGTAAACTCGGCACATTAGAATCGTCCATAAACAGCTTGTTGCCGAAACCGTCCACCTCAAATGCATAAATCTTCCCATAGTTCAGATGGTCGACGACGGCATAGTTATCGATTGCCACCTGTACTTCGCCGGCCAAGGCCAGACATTCTGAAGCGAAAGCGCCGTTATTCGTTACCTTCGTGGAAATCTCTGCCAGCTGTTTCAATGATGTCACCGCAAATAAGTTCGACGGTATAAGGAAGTTCAGCGTCGTAGCATCATCCGAAGGGCGGAATGAGGAGACGATTAATCCTACGGGTTTGACCGGCGCTCCGTAACCGTCGTTACATAATGTATCTAATTGTCGCTCCGTTTTCCGCTGGAACTTGTACGGGCCTAAATTTCCCTTTCGCTGCTGTTCCTTAAATGTCCGCACAATCAGGCCGGCAGCTTTTTCCCAATCTTTTGAAAAAACAGCCGTATCGCCTGAAATCTTCCAGTAATGATAGGCCAGTCTTACGGTATAACAGAGCGAGTCGATCTCCCATTTACGTTCGTGTAATTCGGGCTTCATATCGGTATAGTCGCTTTTCCACTCGCTACCGGTAGGGCCATCGTTAAAAGCGTTTGCATAGGGATCGAACAACACGCATTTAGTATGTCGGTTGACAACGCCGGCAATCAGTTTCCGTAACGGTTCGTCCTTTCCCATCAGATTTAAATACGGCCACACCTGCGCCGCGGAGTCACGCAACCACATAGCATGTATATCGCCCGTATAAACAAATGTATCGGGCTTACCCTCCAATATCTTGTAATGCACGGTTGTATCTAATGTATTAGGGAAGCAGTTTTCGAACATCCAGGCAAGTTTAGGGTCTTTCAACTGTTTAGTCACATTTTTGATTGTTTCTTCGACAGCCTCGGAGACAAAATTCCTTTCGGATACTCCCGGACGATTCGACGTATAACTGCCGTTTTGTAAAAAAGACATGCTATTTCCGGTCGGAACGGTGATGTTATCGCCAATTGCAACTTCTTTGCCGCCAATAGCAAGGGCAGTTAATCCCAGAGCGCTCTCCTTTAAAAAATACCTGCGTGTTACCATAGTTATATATTTTCTTGATTTAAATTTAATATTTCGAGGCAAAAGTACGATAATACGCGACATCGTCATGTACGTTTTTACGACATTGTAATCTATTTTTATGACATATACAAAAAATATACATAAAATTCTGCGATTTAACAGTTGGAAAACAAATACATTTTTCTATTTTTGCAATGTCTATATTCAGTATAAATCCTTATATATAAAGATCGCATGAATTACAGAACTCATTTTGCACGGCAGACAAAAACCGACAGAAAAGCAGACAAAATTCGCCTGTTAATAACATTCTTTTTTCTGACATATGCCGTACATGCATACAATTTACGCCAGCTATCCAACAAAGAAGGGTTGTCGAACAGCGCCATCTTATCGATTTGTCAGGATAGCGAACGTTTTGTCTGGATAGGTACGGCAGACGGGTTAAATATGTATAACGGAGCCGAGATAACGGTGTTCAAACCGGAAATAAATCCGCTCGGCTCACTGTCAGGCAACCTTATTGAAGATGTATGGGAGGGCGAAGACGATATTATATGGATAAACACGAATCATGGTCTGAACTGCTATAATAAAAACACAAAAGAAATCGACAGTCACAACGAATTTGAAGGAATCTATTACGGCACGAAAACATCCGGGAACGAAGTTTTCGTCATAAAAGAAAATCATACGATACATTATTATGAGCGGAACCGTAAAAAGTTCATTCCAATCGAACATTCCGGGATCGTAAAAGATGATATCCGGAAAATATTCATCGACAGTTCGAATACATTATGGATTATTACAAATAAAAGTATCGTTTACAACATACGGATATCTTTCGATTCTGACAAACCTGTTCTGACGCAGACCGACGATTTCGCTCACGATTGCGGGCTTTTGTTCGCATTCCTCGAAAACGACAAAATCTATTTCATAGACAAGAACTATTTCCTGTTCGAAATGGATGCTACATCGCATAAAAAAAACTTAATACTAAATCTCCAAAAAGAAGTAGAGGAACGCGGTGTCGTCTCTTCTATTGTAAAGGATAATGATGATTATCTGGTTGCTTTCCAGACAAACGGCGTGATAAGAATCAAATACACGCCCGAAAATGCAATCAAATACGAAGTGGAAAATATCGGTATTTATTGCGGCGTCTTTTGCCTGCACAAAGATAACGAACAGGATATTATATGGATAGGCACCGATGGACAAGGGCTGTATATGTATACAAGAGATCAGTTTTCGTTCCGGTCGTTCACGTTCGAAAATCTGCATTTCTCAATACAAAAGCCTGTTAGGGCCTTATTTTCAGACCACCGGCAAAACCTGTGGATAGGAACGAAAGACGACGGTCTCCTCGTCATAAACAATTTTGAGGCAGACGATGATATGCACTCAAAAAAAATAACGCATTTTACCACATCGAACAGTTTGCTGAATAATAATTCCATATACGCTTTTACCGGTAGCCGACGTAACATTCTATGGATAGGTAACGACGGGCCGGGTCTGAATTATTATTCATACAAGGAGAAAAAAATAAAAAAATTACGCTCCGAAGCTCCGGAACAGATATTTTTTGTCCATAACATTTGTGAAATAAACGACACAACCCTCTGGCTGGCTTCCGTAGGTTCGGGTATTTATAAGGTAATTTTGACGGGCGAGGTTGACGACCCGGTAATAAAATCCGTAAAACGATTTACGTTTGAAAAAGAAGAAATGTCATACAATTTCTTCTTTACCGCTTGCCGGGAGAACGACAGTATCGTCTGGTTCGGAAACAGAGGATCCGGCCTTAGGAGGCTAAACGTTAACAACGAAACATTCGCCGCCGTAAAATTTCCCGGGGACGATATCCATACCATCAACGATATATTGAGCATAAACAGGGACAGCAAAGGTAACATATGGGTCGGAACAAGCTTTGGCATATTAAAGTTAACGAACTGCCATTCCGAAACAAACGAAGTTTCATTCGTCAGCTATAACGAAATAGAAGGCCTCCCTAACAATACCATTCACGGAATATTGGAAGATAATCGGGGATATCTGTGGATAAGTACAAACGACGGACTTGTACGGTTTGATACCGAAAACGAAAATTTCCGTCAATATAACCATAAAAGCGGACTTGACGTTTTTGAATTTAGCGATGGGGCTTATATGAAAGATGAAAAGACCGGCGTTTTATTTTTCGGCGGTATCAATGGCTTTGTCGCCATCTCGCCCGACGAATACACAAAAAAGAAATTTGTCCCCCGCATATTTTTTACCGGCCTCAAAATATACGATAAAAAACAAAATTTTAATGACTTCATCCGTACTAAAAAAGGGCAAAAAAACCTTCTACTAAAACATGATCAGAATTTTTTTTCCATATCTTTTATTGCACCGGACTATATTAATGGACAAAATTGCCGTTATTTCTACAATCTGGAAAATTTCAGTTCCGTCTGGATTGAAAACGGTAATTCCATTGATGCTAATTTCACAAATATCTCGCCCGGGAAATATAACTTACATGTCAAATGCGACAACGGCGATGTCGTAACCGACATTTACTCGTTACCGATCGTCATACTTCCTCCATGGTATCTGACAATATGGGCATATATTATTTATTTCCTCCTGATTTTCATCCTTTTATTCGCTTCCGTACAGTTGATACGCAGAAGATACAGGCTAAAACGTGAGGTCATCATAGAAAAGATGCACCAGCAACAAAAAGAAGAAGTCTACGAATCCAAGTTGCGTTTTTTCACGAACATAACCCATGAGTTTTCTACTCCTCTAACGTTGATTTACGGCCCCTGCAACCGCATTATCTCATACGAAAAGTCTGACGGTTTTATTAAAAAATACGCAAATATGATTATGAAAAACACCGAACGACTATATTCATTAATACAGGAACTTATCGAATTTCGCCGGATAGAAACCGGACATAAGGCATGTCTTATCGAAGCGTTGAATATTACGGAGCTGTCCAATGGCATCATTGATTCGTTCTCCGAACTGGCCGAATCGAAAAACATTCATTTCCAATGGGACATCGAACAAGATTTGTCATGGAATTCCGACAAAAGCTGTGTCACTAAAATTTTGACAAACCTATTGTCAAACGCATTCAAATATACCCCTGATGAAGGTCGGATAACATGCCTCATCCGCAAGGAAAATGAGTGTCTGAAGCTCTTTGTCCATAATACAGGGAAAGGGATTAGGGAAAAAGATATTCCCCACATCTTTGATCGGTATTATATATTGGAAAACCTTGAAAAGCAGACACAAAAAGGATTTTTTTCAAGAAACGGGCTGGGATTGGCCATTTGCTACAATATGGTGAAATTATTAGACGGGATAATAGATGTAAAAAGTATTCCCGACGAATATACCGAATTTCAAATTATCCTTCCTTATAAAGAAGCAACTATGCCCGACGTACAAAACGCATGGAAAATACAGGCCGGCGAGATAGGGATACCGACATTAACTCCTTCTTCTTCGCCAAGAAAAAATGAAAAGGATACAAAAAACACGACCGAACCGTCTGAAGTAACTGTTTTCGTCATTGATGACGACCCTGAAATGCGCTGGTTTATATCTGAAATAATGAAAGATAAATATAACGTCATTTCGATTGAAAACCCTTTGTCCGTCAACAGTATTCTGGAGACGATACACCCTCAACTGATAATCTCCGATATCATGATGCCCGAACTTGACGGGATCTCCTTGATGAAACAAATCAAAGCCGACAAACGAACCGCTCATATACCTTTTATATTAATATCGGCCAAAAACACCCCCGAAGAACAAACGGAGGGTATTTCAGCCGGAGCGGAAGCTTATATAATAAAACCATTCAATATCGAATACCTGCAATCAGTAGTCGAACGTTTGCTTAAACTTCAGAATGATCTGAAAGATTATTATCGTTCCGCAATAAGCGCATTCGAGTTTTCAGACGGCAAATATATGCATAAAGAGAACAAAGTTTTTTTGGGGAAAATATTGGAAGTCATAGATCGTAATATGAATAATCCCGACTTTTCTACCGAACATCTGGCAAAAGAACTTGGCGTAAGCGCCCGCCATTTATACCGTAAACTAAAAGAATTTACAGAACAAACGCCCGCCGGCTTAATCAGAGAATACAAACTGTCGGTCGCAGAAAAGTTACTCATCACCAGCAAAAACTCCATCGACGAAATAATGTACATGGCCGGTTTCAATCACCGTGGCAGCTTCTATAACCTTTTCGCCCGGAAATTCGGAATGACCCCCAAACAATACCGGGAAGCCAAGATCA
The DNA here is from genome assembly GCA_031258835.1 of Tannerella sp. Lineage (GTDB taxonomy): Bacteria > Bacteroidota > Bacteroidia > Bacteroidales > Tannerellaceae > Tannerella. The sequence goes on along the minus strand of JAIRMH010000086.1, from coordinate 13,039 downwards.
ACGAAGATATCCATTCCATCCGCAAAGAAACAAGCTAATCAGGAAACGCAAAAATGCGAAATTATTTTCGACAAAATTCCACGTAAACTTATTCAACTTGTTTATCCCGAAGAAAACGCTCCAATTCTGCAATTCTTTTATCCAATTCTGCAATTCTTTTATCCTTTTCTTCGATCATCTTCTCCTTTTCTTCAAGCTTTTTCTTGAGTGTTCCGTGTTGAAGGTTATAAACACGCAAAGCCTCTTCTTCGTCTTCTATCTGTTTTTGTTCTTTGGGGTCTGCTCCCATTTCATAAAGCAGATCGGTGATAAGCGTCATATCTTCATCATCCGGTTGATAAGGGTATTCCTTCCTTGCCCCCGAACCTTCTTTTACAAAATACCGCTGTTCAAAGATACTGAGTAACTTATCGAGGTTTGTAGTGTAACGCACGTCCGTGATACGGCCTGCCTGAATGACATAGCTGTTATGAGTAAGATTTTCTATAAATTTCGACTTTGTATTGATCGTTTTTTTATTTAACATGTCGGTATAGGTACGTCCGACTTTGACGCAGGGACATTTTATTTCGGAAAGATTATTACCTAAAATATAGATAGTTGTAATCGGAAGCACGACTTCCTTTCCATCTATTTTATCCACTCTTACATACTGTTCTCCGAGGTATTGACGAAAACGTATTACATCCAATGTATCCCATGATTTCTGGAGTTCTATCAATATCTTGCGACGGACGCCTTCGCTGTCGAGAATAGTTGCCATGAAATCTAATCGAAATATGGAAAAATATTCTACATGCCCCTCTTTTTCTTTTTCCTCGACTACCTTTGCTTTTTCCAAAACCTTCGTCTCATCAAGTCTATAGGTGAACTCTTGCGGCATAACGGTTATGTCTTCTACTTGCTGTTCAAGTATAGTGCTGAGAAAAAATTTCGCTATCCGTTGATTTTCCATCAATCTTTTGAATACCGTATCATAGATCGGATTAGCTATTACAAACGGTTTCCCTTCCTTTTTTCTGGCCATGGCTGTTTTTTTTGAAAGCAAAAGTACATGAAAAACTTGGATTTTCCAAACGTACAGAATGAAAAATGTCTTTTTCATATATTCCGACGAAGATACGTCGCTTTTATACGAATGTGTCCAAGCTGTTTTTTTTAACAGCCCGAACACATATGATTTTGGCGCTACGTTAACGGCGTGAGGCGAAGCCGTCCAGGGTCAAGCCGGACGACCCATTAAAATCACCTACTTTATATCGGGCGAAGGTGCATTCAGCAACCCCATTACCGCTATCGAATGTCGGTCTTTTACAAGGGTTATACAAGGTTCTTCCTGCTTTCTACCATCATTTTCCCACGAAAGGATCTCGTTAACAGAGATTTTTTCGCAAATAACGGAATCGTTTAATACCCGGAGGTCGCATCTTATCGTGTCGTATGTGTATATATGCTCAAGATGAGAATCGGGGCCACATGCACACCACATTTGATTAAGTTCAAGGATCATAGTGACGTGCTCTTGTTTACATTCATTAAATTCCGTCGCGACAACAATCCGCGATTCCTGTTCATATTTTTGGATGGAATAAGCCGGCTCCGCAGAACTCCCCTCCGGATATGAAAACATTTTGATGTTTTTTTTCGAATAAAGGACGTCATATTCGATTTCAAGAAGATTGGCGTCTAATAACACAAGGCCGCCTTTATCTGTTATAATTATCGAATACTGGAAAGGGAGGGTTTTATCATTACACGGCTCTGTATCCAGCGCATCATTTTTTGCCGAATCGAAACTGCATGAGGCCAGGAAACAGGATAAAACAGCCAATAACTGAAATAAGTATGTTTTCATAATCTTTTAATTTGGATAAATTTGATATTATGTTGTCGTTTTTGCTTCGGACACGAATTTGGCGAGGTTGGCGAAAACGTTTGGAGCTTTGTCAGCAACGTCTTCCTTGGAGATGAAATTCTCCAGATTTTGCTTTTCGTAACCGGTTTCGGTTACTTTAAGTTCTTCATGTTCACTGTTATTACACGATATCAGAAAGATACCCAACAACAGAACGTTTTGTAATTTTTTTTTGCTCATTGTCTTGTTCTTTTAAAGTTGTTATTTATTGAAAATCCATTATTAAAAATACCGGTGGCAAATATAAGAAAAAAAAAATACCCTGCAAGAAAAATACGGATTTTTTTCAAAAAATTTCCGAAAGGCGGAAAAAAGCATCATAAACCGCCGGCAAGTGCCTGCCATCTCTCCGTAATTTTTCAAGATACCGCCTGCGGCTATGTTACAGGTTTGACCTGAATAATATAACTGTATGACCGCTGCTGCTTGAATCTGCAAACTCGGTTTTTTTTGTAAAAAAAATGCTGATATATAAAAAAAGAATTATCTTTGCACCCGAATATGATAGTAAATGAAAAACAAATAATAAAATGGTCGAATACCTAACTATTAATAAAATTAGAAATGTTATTGAAGCCCACTCTCCACCTCCATGTAAACATATGTTAACGGGGGGGGGGTAAAGTCTTCGTATAGCGCTTATTTAAGCGTATATTGTATTCTAAACTATATGCAATCATCGAAACCTCCGTAGAGACCGCACACCGTACTAAAGCTATATCAGAGTTGATTTCCCGTCATCTTTGTAAATAGTGTGATGTTTTTCGAAACATCCGTTCGTCACCCGAAGGTTATACGCGGGAATAACGCCGCAAAGGCGCCCCTGCCTTTATTACTATACATTTATATTATACATTATGTAAAAACTAAACATTTAATCAATTTACAAATTATGAATTACACAGAAAAAACATCCAAAATCAGCAATTGGCGATGCGCCATTTTTGCAGTATTGACTTTGTTAAATTGTTGGGGGCAGAGGCTATTTGCCGAATCTCCGACACCTGAAAAAGTAACAGTTAGCATCCAGGAACAACCCCGTCACAAAGGCGACGCTCTCTCCCTCAACGCCCGGGCGGGAACAGTCGGTGACATATCGGAAAGTGAGCCGCGCAAGATCACCGGCCGGGTTGTAGACGAACTCGGCGAACCGGTCGCCGGCGCCAATATAATGGAAAAAGGAACGACAAATGGCGGCATCACGGATATGAACGGAGAGTTCAGCCTCAACCTTTCGTCCGCCGCCGTCATTATTGTTTCGTATGTCGGTTATGTCTCGCAGGAAATAAACATCGGCAACAGCGCCGTTATCAACGTACAACTGAAGGAGGCGACGCAAGTTATCTCCGAAATCGTCGTTACGGCTTTGGGCATAAAACGTGAAGACAAAGCGCTCGGTTATGCCGTACAGAAAGTCGACGGCGACCAGCTATCTATCGTCAAGGGAGCAACGGTAGCCACTTCCATGACCGGGAAAATTGCCGGGTTGAGCGTGGCTAACAGCACGGAGTTCAACGTGCAGCCATCACTTCTGCTGCGCGGGGCTACGCCGCTACTCGTAATCGACGGCGTAGCGCACCAGAACGTCTCGTTAGCCGATATCCCCGCCGACGATATCGAATCTATCAACGTGCTTAAAGGCTCTACCGCTTCGGCACTCTATGGCTCGCGCGGCGGTAGCGGAGCCATCATGATAACCACGAAAAAGACGCAAAAGGAAGGCCTGGAAGTGACGGTAAACAGTAATACCCTTTTCCATGCAGGATTCCTGATGTTTCCCGAAGTACAAAACTCATACAGCGGAGGCGGTAACGGACAGTATTGGACGACCGACTATGTATGGGGCGACAAGCTCGACATCGGACGCACAGCCGAACAGTACAACCCTCAGACATACGAATGGGAAGAAATGCCGCTGACCTCGAAAGGAAAGGATAACTACAAAAACTTCCTGCGTCAGGCGCTGGTCACCAACAACAACGTCAGCATTGCACAGAAAGGACGGTACGGCGCTGTCCGTACTTCGCTCAATCATGTGTACAATCGCGGGCAATACCCCAATAACGATGCGCAGAAGATCACATTTTCCGTAGGAGGCGACATTGACTGGAAACGCTTTCATCTGGATGCGGGCATCACATACAATAAAAATTTCTATTCCAATACGCTGGGAACCGGGTACGGTCAGGGCAACTACATGTACAACATGCTGATATGGACGGGGGCGGAATATGATGTACGTGAGTACAAAGACTATTGGCAGAAGGGACAGGAACATCTCAAACAGAACTGGATGTGTACGTCGTGGTACGACAATCCTTATTTTCTGGCCTACGAACGTGTCAACCCCAGCCAATACGACCTGACCAACAGCTATGCCAACCTCCGTTTCGACGTGACGGACTGGCTCAGTATTCAGGCGCGTCTCGGCGCTGACGTCTGGCGCCGACGCACAGAACAGAAACAACCTATCTCCAGTGCGAACACAAATGGACAGGGACAGTATGAACTATGGAACGAAGCACGATACAGTACAAACGACGATCTTTTGGTGATGTTCGACAAATTATTCGGCGATATTCGTATCGATGGCTTTGGAGGAGGTTCAATGTATTATCGTGAAAACGCATCACAATATTCCAGCACCTCGAATGGTCTGACACTGCCCGGTTTTTATTCGCTCAACGCCTCAAAAGATCCGGCGACGACCAGTTCAAGCGTAGAAAAGCAACAAATTAACAGTGTGTACGGACGGTTAGGTGTCTCCTGGAAAAGCGCCGTCTTTGTCGAGGCTACCGGACGAAACGACTGGGTATCGACACTTGCCGAATCGGAGCGATCGTACTTCTATCCTTCGGTATCGGGCAGCGTCGTATTGTCGCAACTGTTGTCCATGCCTGATGTTATCAGTTTCTGGAAGATACGCGGCTCGTGGACGCAGACTAAGTTTCCGGCCAGCGTATATGCCATCAACCAAACGTACAGCGTGTCGCGCAATTTCTGGGGCAGTATGACGGCGATGTACTATCCGACGACGACCCGCGACGTCACGTTGCGCCCGCAAGCCTCAAAATCCTATGAATTAGGAACAGAGTTCCGTTTCTTCAACAACCGGCTGCGTTTGGACGCCGCCTACTATAATAAATTGGAGTACGACATGCAGGCGCAAGCCAACATGAGTTACGCCAGCGGGTTCGCCAGTACGTTGATTAATATCGAAGAAGAACGGTTGGTGCGCGGCGTGGAACTGACGCTGAACGGAGACATCGTGAAGACGTCGGACTTCACATGGAATTCGACCGTCAATTGGGCGGCACACCGTCACTACTATCATAAACTCGATGAAATGTATTCGACGAAAAAACCATGGATGAAGAACGGCAGCGACTATTGGTGGCTGGAAATGTACGACTGGGAACGCGACGCCGAAGGAAATATTATCCACTACAACGGGATGCCTCGCCGTAGCAACTATCCGACGCTTGCCGGAAGCACCAATCCCAACTGGACATGGGGATGGACGCACGACCTGCGTTACCGGGACTTCCGCCTCAACATCTCGCTCGACGGACGGGTCGGTGGATACATGTGGAACTATATGGAATCGCGGCTCTGGCATTCGGGACGACATATCGAATCCGACAATCAGTGGCGTTATGACGAAGTTATTAACGGACTGGCCAATTATACAGGCGAAGGCGTGAAAATCGTCTCGGGCGATGTGAAATACGATGCTGACGGTAATATAACCGAAGATACGCGCGTCTTTGCTCCCAACGACGTCGAAGTATCTTACGAAGCTTACACGCGCAGGATAAAGGCCGAACAGTCAACTTCCCTCTTCCTTGCCAGTAAAACATTCCTGAAACTTCGCGAAGTATCAATAGGCTACACCCTGCCCAAATCCATCTGCCGGAAGTTGCACCTCCAGGGTGCCGACATCGCGATTGTCGGGCAAAACCTGCTGGTATGGGCAAAAGATTTCCGCTATTCCGACCCTGACGATGCACAACTTAACAGAACAAGCGAAAGCATTTATTCACCTTCCATTCGTTTGGCAGGTGTCAATTTGAAGTTAAACTTTTAATACCATATCGTGATGAAAAGAATATATCAATACATAATAACAGGTACTGTTGCCGTCATGTTATCGGCAGGATGCAGTAATTTCGACGAAATAAATACCAACCCCGACGCTCCAGTTACGGCCACGCCGGGAATGCTTGCCACAGGACAGATCAAAAATGCAGTCGGCAGGAGCAACAACAAAAGTTATTTTCGCGACCACATGATAACCAAACATGTCGGATGGGGCGAATCGGCCGACAAACAGGAACAGTATAACGTGATCGGACGTAAGGGATTCAACGTATATACAGACTTGACAAACTGCCTGAAAATGGTAGAACTGGCTGCCGACATCGACAAAGACGCCTATCAGGGACTGGCACTTTTCCTCAAGGCATACGAACTGTATGACCTTTCGCTGACCGTAGGCGACATTCCCTATTCGGAGGCTTTTCGTTCCGGCGAAGGGATCACCAAACCCAAATATGATACTCAAAAAGAAGTGATGAGGCAGATACTCGACGAACTCGACGACGCATATACGCATTTCTCCAATGCCAACCGTTCTTTCGAGGGCGATTTTATCTACAATGGCGACCCTGCGAAATGGAAGATCGCTACGTCGGCGTTCCAGTTGAAAGTACTCATCAGTCTCTCGAAGAAAGAATCCGATGCCGACCTCGACATCCGCCGGCGTTTCGCCGACATTGTAAACACCCGACCGCTGATGACTTCCAACAGCGACAACTTTCAGATTACCTACGGAACGCAATCATCGCAAATTTATCCGGTTCACAAGACAAAGAATAATTTTACGCAGTATACCGTTCTTTCACCCACCGTCATTGATTCTTTCAAGATAAATAACGACTATCGCCTTTTTTATCTTGCCCAGCCAACGCAGGCAAAAACGGAGGCAGGTATGACGTCCGGCGATTGGGATGCTTACGATGGCGTGGATCCTACATTGCCGGACAATGAATTTAATTATCTGTTTGGTTCCGGTAACTTTTCCAATCTCAACCCGCGCTTCTATGAGATCGAAACAGGTCAACCGTCCATCAGCGTCGGATATGCAGAGCAGAACTTCATCCTGTCCGAAGCCTGCCTGCGGGGATGGATTACGGGAAGCGCTCAGGAATATTTTACAAAGGGCGTTGAAGCAAGCATACGGTTCACGGCCTACTTTACGCCGGCAGGATATTATCCGGCAGAACGCCAAATGACCGATGAGTGGATCAGCGATTTTCTCGCCGGCGCACCGATGCAACTATCCACCGCTCCCGGTGATTTTGAAGCCAACCTGAACAAGATTATTACGCAGAAATATTTAGACAGGTTCATGCATGATACATGGACAAGTTTCTACGAATACCGTCGGACAGGCTATCCACGGATCCCCATCAATCCGGCTACGAATCTGAACACAATGCCGGACCGCATGCCGGTACGGTGGATGTACGACCAGCGAGAGTATGACTATAACCGCGACAATGTGGTGGAAGCCGTACAGCGACAGTTCAACGGCAATGACGATGTAAATGAATGGATGTGGATATTAAAATAAAATCGAAGCAATCCTCGTATACACAGGGATTGCTTCGTTTCGCTCGCAAATAACGAGGGCGGAGACAGGACAGCAGTTGCCGACAGCTTAACGTCTCACAGTTCGCAAAGGACTATCGAAACAGACGACGGGCAAAGATAACGGGGACAGGCCGGTTCAAGGAGATCGACCTGCCCCGTATTCCTGTTGCATACGTGCGGGATTTATTCTACCGAAATAACCAGTCCCTTTCCTTCCTTCAATTTATCGTGCGAAATGAACCATCCGTCGACTTTCTCGCCGTCATATGTGATGCCGGTAATCTTTTTTCCCTTGCCATTCTTCGCAATCGTGAAACAAGTATTTCCGTCCAGCGCGAATTTCACTTTGTCAAAAAGTGGTACAGATATGATGTATTCGGGGTCTGCCGGAGAATACGTATACATTCCTATTGCATTGAACACATACCATGACGACATTTCACCGGCATCATCCATACCCGCATAAGCAAGTTTTTCTGCGCCCATATCATAATAATGATTCATGATGCTGTCTAATATCACCTGCGCTTTCTCCTGCTTTCCGATAAAATAATAGGTATAAGGCACACTGTGATCCGGTTGGTTGCCGTGGCAATAATTGCCTATAAACCCGGTCATATTATGAGCTTCATATCCTTTCCACGGTTTCGAGAACAAAGAATCAAGTTTTTTCTCTACCGCCTCATGGCTCGGATAAAGCGCCAGCATCCCTGCCGGGTCGTGCGGGGCAAAAAACAGGGATTGCCAGGCATTTGCCTCTCTATACATGTAGGCGTAATACGGATAGTAAGGATCAAAATCTTCAATCCAGCTTCCGTCGTCAATACGACCTCTCCAGAATCCGGTGGAAGGATCAAACAAGTTCTTATAATTGTCAGTACGTTTCATCAGCATCCTGTAATTTTCCTCATCGCCAAGTTCTTTGGCTATCAAAGCAACGGCATAATCGTCGTAAGCATACTCTACGGTTTTTGTGACCGCCGCTTTATATTCATCCCATGTCGGGACGTCGGTCGTATCCTTTTCGGCAATCCAACCCCGTTCCATATATTCATCCAGATAAGGGCGTCCTCCGCGTCCGGGTACGGTGGCATTTTTCAGCAGAAGTCGGTAAGCGCGCTCCAAATCAAAACCTCTAAGTCCGCGCAAATACGTTCCGGCAACAAAAACAGAAGCATGGTCGCCATGGAAAAAGGTAGGCATATATCCTCCCCTTTTCTCTCCTTTATCGGTAATAGATTTCACAATATCGACCGTCACTTCCGGCGATAACATCCCTAAAAGAATCAACTTATTGCGATAATCGTCCCAAAACGAAGGATCCGTATAATAATGAAATCCTCCGTTTGCAACCTTTCGCGCCGCATCGGTATAATCAAAATTGATATCGCTTCGCAAAGCCGGCCAGAGAAACGAACGGTACAGACAGGAATAGAACAGACCTTTTTCGCGTTCCGTACCTCCGGAAACAATGATCCGCGATAATAATTTCCCCCAAGCCTCATCAGCCTCCTTACAAACCTGCGAAAAATTTTTATTCAGCATCTCCTGTTCCAGATTCATTTTTGCATTCTCTATGCTTACAAAAGAAAATCCTATTTTCAACTCCAGCGGCTTATCGCTTTTGCTATTCCTGAAATTAACGACAGACACTTCATGTTCATCGTCTTTCAGCTGTACAATATCTTCAATCTCATAGTTCGATACGGCATAGAAACACATCCTGCCATCTGCATTCTGAAATCCGGAAAACACATTTTCCTCCGTTTTCCGTATATCCCACCCGATAACACGGTTATTCGAACGCGTCATATCCGCAAGCAATTTTTTATCATCCCCCTCGCCAAACGTATATTTATGATAAGCGCAACGAAGGGTCGACGTCAATTCGGCATTAACGCCATATCGTTCAAGAAAGACTTGATAATATCCAGGGCGCGCGGATTCGTTTTCATGGTTGAATTTCGAACAATAATCGCCGGGAGTAATCGCACCCGTAACAGGAAGAAGCGGGATATGCAACAGGTTCCAGTGCCCCTTATTCGTATGACTAAAGCCGTAAATAACGGTGTCTTCATATTGATAACCGGCTCCGCTCCTGAACTGGGTGACAGGGCTTAACTGAACCATCGCATTCGGAAGCGACGCTCCAGGAAACACCTCGGCGCCCCAGGTACGTTCTTTCAGTTTACGGATATATCCCAGATCCTCCGGTTCCCAGAGCGTTGCAGTACCCAAAAAAGGATTTACATAATCAGTCAGTCGTCTGCCCGACTGTCCGCAGCCGACAAACAAAATAAAAGCTATTAGAAAGAAAAAAAAATGTTTTACCATAATATTGAAGAATAAAATATTAAACAGAATGCAAATGTACATGAAATTCTTTATATTGTACACATGAGGATAAAATTTTTCAGTACAGAAATCACAGGGGGGAGGTGGATATTTGTCGTCAATGTGAAATGTGCAAGTATTATTTTATTCGGTATGACGGCGCATTGTGGACTGTGGAATAATTTTTCCAGGGAATGATTTTTAAAAAAAAATCGGCAACATTTTTCTATAAATTTTGTCGGACATTTTTTTATTCGTTTGTGTGTAATTCAAAAATTTCATGTATATTTGCGCCAATAAGTTGCACTTAACGATACAATGAAAAATTCATCTACATTCATAAACGCGTCTTTGCCGTTACTATTCAGGGCATGTCAAACGGGGCCAAGGCCTCCTCATACTGTCGGATCTGTTCCCGGTAATATAAATCGCCCGGCGCAAACGGGTACAATACGTTTTCTTACACTTAAATTTTCAGGAAAAATGAAATATGATTTTTTAAAAATATTTAGTTCTTATGGAGAAATACAAAAGTAAAAATGTCTCAAGGAGACAGTTTTTAGGAGCAGGATTAGCGACAGCTGCTGCTTTTACGGTTATACCGCGTCATGTATTGGGCGGTAGTGGTTTTCTTGCGCCTAGCGATCAGATTACGCTCGGATTTATAGGTTGTGGAATACAAGGTAAGGGATTGCTCGGAGAGTTCGCAAAACGGGCAAAAGTGATTGCCGCTTCCGACGTCGATTCACGCAAACTTGAACTTTTCAGGACAAAAGCGGAACAGGCGGCTGAAAAAGCCGGTTCGTCGGCGAAAGGATTCAAAACTTACAGAGATTTCAGAGAATTGCTTGCCAACAAAAGCATCGATGCCGTAGTGATTGCTACACCCGATCACTGGCACGCGATCAATGTAATCGAAGCGGCAAAAGCCGGTAAGGATGTGTACTGCGAAAAACCTTATTCGCACAGTATCGAAGAGGGGCGTTTGATGGTTCAGGCTATCGAAAAGTACAAACGTATCAACCAGACAGGTAACATGCAACGCTCGTGGAAAAATTTCCGCAACGCTTGCCGCTTAGTAAGGAATGGTCACATCGGCGATATCATTGAAGTTAAGGTATGTTGCGGCCCACCGCCAAAATCTTATGACCTGCCCGCCGAACCCGTGCCCGATTATTTAGATTGGGAAATGTGGGTTGGTCCGGCCGTATTCAATCCTTATCATTCCGAACTCTCGCCTCCGGTAGAGAAAACTCATTTCCCTAACTGGCGGAATTACAAAGAGTACGGTAACGGTATGACAGCCGACTGGGGCGCTCACATGTTCGACATCGCGCAGTGGGGACTCGGCAAGGACGACAGCGGACCCATCGCCGTTTATCCTCCCGATAAAGACCGTAAATATCTGACTTTCGAATATGATAACGGAGTGATAATGACTCACGAAAACTTCGGACGCGATTATGCTGTCAGATTTATCGGAACAAAAGGAATTGTTGACATCAGTCGCGGATTTTTCGAAACTTTACCCGGCAACCTTTCTTCGCACGAGTTTTCGGATAACGAAACTAAACTGTACGAATCCGACGACCATTATCAAAACTGGTTAGACTGCATCAAATCGCGGAAACCTACAGTCAGCACAGCGGAAATCGGTCACCGGACAGCAAGCGTCTGTTTTCTTACCAATATCTGTTACGAATTGCAACGACCACTGTACTGGAATCCGGCTAAGGAGGAGTTTGTCAACGATGCCGAAGCAAACAAATTGCGTTCGGGATTCGTCAGGAAACCCTGGGTATTGGAAGTCTAATACATAATGGCCAGGTAACGTGAATGTTCGGAATATGGATGGCGAAGGAAACTCCGAATCCTTGAAAATCAGAAGAAAAGATAATAAAAAGAAAATCAAAAATATATAATTGATGAACAATAAAATTGGTTATTTGTTGTTTTTATTGTTTGCGGGATCTACGACGGTCGTTGCGCAGAATATCCCAATGTACAAGAATCCCGCGGAACCGGTCGAACAGCGTGTTGCCGATCTTTTGGGCAGAATGACATTGGAGGAAAAGATGGCTCAGCTCAGTCATCTGCACGGACATCATTGGTGCAACGAGCATGGAGCGGATTTGCAAAAACTGCTTCAGACTGCCGGAGACATGAGTTACGGCTGTGTCGAAAATATCAACCTCACAAGCGCCGATGCGCGGAAATCGTTTCATGCAATACAAAAGTATATGATCGAAAACACCCGCTTGGGAATACCCATCATCACAGTAACGGAATCGCTTCACGGGTCGGTACACGACGGCTCAACCATATTCCCGCAGTCAGTCGCCGTTAGCAGTGCTTTCAATACCGACCTGGCGTATCGCATGACGAAATCCATTGCCGCCGAACTTCGCTCGCAGGGAGTGATACAAACCCTGTCGCCCGTTCTCGATGTTGTTCGCGATTTAAGATGGGGCAGAGCGGAAGAAACATTTGGTGAAGACCCATGGCTGAACTCTCAGATGGGCATCGCCGAAATAAACGGTTATATTGATGGCGGCATTTCGCCCACATTGAAGCACTACGGTCCGGGAGGCGCGCCGCTGGGCGGTCTCAATCTTGCCTCGGTCGAGAGCGGTGAACGCGACGTTCGTTCCATACATATCAAACCTTACGAAATGGTAATCAGGAATACGAAAGTTAAAACCGTAATGTCGTCATATAACTCATGGAACGGCATTCCCAATTCGGCGTCCCATTTTCTGCTGACCGATGTTTTACGTGGCGAATGGGGATTCAAAGGTATACATGGAGTCGCAGCAACGCCGACGGCGTCACGCCGCTCGAAGGAATCAGACGGCTTGCGGGCGGCAAGGTTAAAATCAACCACGCCAAAGGATGCGACCTAATAACAGACGACACATCAGGTTTCGACGAGGCTGTCGCCGCAGCGCAGGCAAGCGAGTTGAGCATTATATTTGCCGGTACGTCGAGCGCTTCGCACGCAAGGGATTATTCCAACGTTACAAGCGGAGAAGGTTTTGACCTCTCGTCGCTCGAACTGACCGGCGTGCAGAGCGATTTGATAAAAAGAATTCATGCCGTCGGCAAGCCCGTCGTGCTTGTACTCGTTACCGGCAA
>JAIRMH010000070.1 GCA_031258835.1 Tannerella sp. | reverse complement strand
TACGTCCTTTTCGTAAACCGTCTGATAGTTGTACTGCAAGACCGGCTTCCCCGATTCACAGATAACAAACTGCCCGTTGTCGGGATTTACTTCCGCCGTCATTATAACGGCGGGCTTCGGCGCACACGCCGATACAAATATCAATGTCGAAATGACGATTGCTGTAAAAAAAATCTGTTTCATGTGTATTACTGTTTTATCAATTACTGTACTTTTAAAAAAACACATAAAAAAATTGAAATATCGGTTTGCATGTTCTTCCCGCCCTTATATAGATTCTTTAATCGGTAGAAGGAGAAGTTCGTTTCTTTCCTGATCTGTCATGTCCGTATTCTTTTATATGTTACTGCAATGACGCGAAGATACGATTATTTTTTTTATGATATGGCATAAAAGAAGAAATATTTTCCTTTACGCTAACATGTAAACCAATAACTCAATGAACGCTTTTGAAAAGAAGTTGCTTCGCCGGGCAAAACCGGCGGAAGCAACTCTCTTACAATTATTACTGTCCCCAGCCCGGATTTTGTTTTAAATTAGGATTTAATGTCAATTCCTGTGTCGAAATGGGACTCAGATAATCCCTCTCCAAAACAAATCCGTACCCGGCCGGCAGTTGTTCTTTCAGCGGGTCGAAATATCCGTCGGTCAGCCTGTAATCGGCAGCTGACAAGTCGGGATAATCAACGCTGTTGAACTTGCCGCCCAGCGGACGCTGGCCAACAATGAGTTCATCGGCGGCTGCCCAGCGGGCAATGTCGTCCCAGCGGAAACTCTCGGCCACGAGTTCCACGCGACGCTCGCGCCGTATCTCGTTGATGAGGGGCGACAGGTCGGGGAACAGCCAGTTCGGGTCGTTCGGAATATCCGAAATGATCAGGTTCGGCATCCCGACGCGGTCGCGTAGCAGTTTGATACTTTTGTCGATGTCCTGCTGCGTAATCGTGCCCAGTTCGGCTTTGGCTTCCGCATAGTTCAGCAGCGCTTCCGCATACCTGAAAAGAATCCAGCCCGTAAAACCGTCGGCTTGAGTATCAAGGCTTTTATGGTGAATCGGGTCGAAATTCAATGTCTTGTTCAGTTGGTAGCCGGTCGGGCAAACCGTGTGCGCTGCCTGGTCAACGGCCGGACGGACAAAGCGCGTGGTATCGCCGTCGATCACCTGGAGCGGAAAGCCGGGCGTAAAGACCGTTTGAATCAGTCGCGGGTCGCGGTTGGTCGTCACCGAAATCAAATCGCCGTCGCCTTTGTACAGCGAACTTTGGCTGATGGGCTTTCCATCCGTACACAAATACGATTCGACAAACGATTTGGTCAAACCGATTCCGCCTCCTTTTCCAGTGGCAATCTGGAACTGTTCCGCATGACCTATTCCAAGGTCCAGATCATGTTTTTTCCAGAAAAGCACTTCCGGATTGTTGGCATAATCAATCTCCGCAAAGAAAAAATAGTTCCACTGCGGATTGCCTTTAGAGTAAACGGCGTACAGACTGGTTTGCATGAGCGCCTCCGCCGCTTCTGCCGCGAGCGTCAGGTATTTCGCCGGATTGGGAGCAGATACGCCGAACACACCGGTATGGTATTTTTCCCATGTCCCTTCGTACAGGCATACCCTCGACTTGAAAAGCAGCGCAATGTCCCGGCTCAGCTTTGTTCCGCCCAGCTGCTTGCCGGAGGGCAGGTAACTGATGGCGTAGTCGAGGTCGGCAATGATGGAATCCACTACCTGATTGCGGGGCGTCCTTGCCATGTACAGTTCCTCCGAGTCGGTCTCCAGCGTTTTACTGAAGTACGGCACGTCTCCGTATTCCTTTACCAGATTATAGAAGAAATAAGCCCTCAAGAAATGAGCCGCTCCTACAATTTCCCGATACGCCTCAAACGGATCCTCACACCGCCGGTAATTATCAAAAAAGTAGTTGATATTCCGGATATTCGTATAGCTCCAGCCGCCTGTCGAAGGGACTGTCCTTGAACCTCGCAATCTTGCATTTGCCTCGGCGTAGGTAAAATCGTCCGACTGCATGTCGTACGCAAATGTAATTTGCAACTGGTCACTAAGCGGAGGATTAAATGTCGTATAAAACTGGTTTATATACAGATTCAAATCGCTGGTCGTTTTCCAGTAATCTTCCGCCGATACCATGTCCAGCGGGAACCGGTTCAAATCCACTTCATCCCTGCATCCTGTGAGAGATGCGAGACACAGGATGACGATTAAATATCTTAAATTCATTGTTTTCATCGTTTTCAAGTTTTAAAATGTAATATCCAATCCTACCGAATAGACGCTCCTCAGGAAATGCACCTTACCTGTGCCGTAACTGTTACTAAGCAGGGCTTCCGGATCAATCAGTTTTGTAAGAGAAGTAAAGGTCAGTAAATTTTCTCCGGACACATAGATCCGTGCGTTGGTTACAAAAATCTTTTTCAGGAAGTTCGACGGAACCGTATAGCCCACTGTCAGGTTTTTCAGCCGGAAATAGGCGGCATTTTGTGTAAAACGGGACTGTACCTGTCTGTTTTTCAAATCTTCCGAAGATAAATACGGTTTCGGATAATAGGCGCCGGTATTGGCTCCCAGCATGTTTGTTTCATTTGTCGGACGCCAATAGTCCAGTGTGGTACTGTTTCCCTTGTACCACATATTCATATCCCACCAGGAATTTGCATTAAATCCGTGAAATGCCGGATCCTTCGTATTAAAAGCATAATCCCTTTTCAGAACGCCCTGCCAGAACATGCTTAAATCGAATCCCTTCCACTGGCCGCCAAGCGTCAGGCCGGTTGAAAAACGCGGGCTGTTGTTTCCGATTACGGTGTAATCACCCGGATTATCCTTAGTATAGGTGCCGTTAGTGATTTTTCCATCTCCATCCAAATCCTTATACTGAATATCGCCGGCGCCCCATGTCGGATAGAAACGGGACTGGTCGGGACCTTTAGCCGCTTCTTCGTCCGTCTGATAGATTCCGACCGTTTCGAGACCCCATATTTCGCCAAGCGTCATTCCTTCATACCATGTACTTAGCGTTTTCGTCGGATTGTTGTACTTCTTTACGGTAGAAACATTGTCCGAAAGCGTTGCCTTGATGTTGTAGGAAATATCGTTAATTCTGTCTCGCCAGTTCAAAACCAGTTCAAAGCCGGTTGTTTCGAGCGTGGCGTTATTGGCCTGCGGCACGCTTGCGCCGAGCAGAATCGGTAGCGCTTCGGCCGGGCCGAACATGTCGGTCGTCAACCGGCGATAGACATCCAGACCGGCATTCAACCGGTTTCCCAGAAAACCGGCATCGATACCGATATTGGAGGTGGTGGACGTTTCCCACGTTAGATTGGCGCTGACGAGCGCCGGGGCGGTAGAGTAGGACGGACGTTCGCTGCCCATAATCCAGCTCGAATTGGTGTTGATACCCAAATTGGGAAGATACAGGTAGTTGGGTACATTCTGATTCCCCAGAGAACCCCATGACGCCCGGATTTTAAGGCTGTTCACATAAGGCTCTATCGGCTTCCAGAACGATTCCCGCGACACATTGTAGCCGACCGAGAACGAAGGGAAGAATCCCCAGCGCGTAGTCTCTTCAAACCGCGAACTTCCGTCGTACCTCGCGTTAGCCTCGAACAGGTATTTTTCTTTATAATTGTATTGCAGCCTCCCGAAGAAACCCGCCGTTGCCCAGTGCGACATGTTGTCGTCCGTATAATGCTCCCCGACGGCCGTACTGATGGACGGAATATCGGCAACCAGTATATTTCTTTTCTGGCTCCACAGATAGCTGTAATCGTCCTGTTCCTTTTCAAAGCCGCCCATTACGTAGAAATAATGGTCTTTCAATGAAAACTCATAGGAAGAAACCAGATTGAACATCGTGTAGTCATCTTTGGCAAACGACGTCTGATAGTCGCTGATGGCGCTGTCATAGACGATTTTATCGCCGTCCGGATTCGTTCCGTAAATTGTCGGATGATAGTTGGTAATCCGCGTACCGCCGGTTTTGAAATTGTAATTGAACTGCGTTTTCCAGTTTCTGACCGGCTCAATAATCGCGCCCAACGTAGCCTGATACAGGGAACCGTAATTTCGTTCTTTTGCATTTTCATCCACCATGGCCGGAAGATAGGATATGCTCGAAAAAGTGCCGTTCGGCAGATACATTGGTCTGAACGAGTTGGTTCTGTAAAAATTGTGATACTGTGTTTGCCTGCTATACGATCCCGCATTGAAATGCTGCGTGACGGCATTGACATATTTGGAGTTGACGATGAACGTCAGCCAGTCCGTCGGTTTCGACGTCAGGTTGGCCGTGATGTTGTACCGTTTATAATACTCGTCGCCATACCGCAATTCCCCGGGCTGGTCCAGGTATCCTGCCGATGCGTAGTACGAACTGCTTTTACCGCCGCCACTGACGCTGGCATCATGTTTCTGGCGCATCACGCTGTTCCTGTAATACACGTCGTAAAACCAGTCGTGATTGGCATTTCCGGCGATATCCCAGATGTCATTGCCGTGCCAGTCGTTCACTCCGTCGTCGCGCAACCAGGTTTCTTCCTTGATTTCGCCTGCCATGTATTTCCTGACACGGTCGTATTCATACTCCGTAAACTCCGGCGCCATACCAGCATTGACGCTTGCCTGGTCGTGCGCCGTCATGTACTTCAGCGTATTTTCCATGTGCGGCATCCCCAAGGGACTTGAGAAGGAAGTGTTGTTACTGTACGTAATCCTTGCCTTTTCGCCCTGTGCGCCCTTTTTAGTCGTGACTAATATCACGCCGTACGGCGCGCGCGCCCCGTAGATAGCCGAAGCCGCCGCATCTTTCAGGATGGAGATAGACTCAATATCGTTCGGATTGACGATATTCAAATCCATGGGCATCCCGTCGACCAGTACATACGGCGAATAGCTGCCGGTCAGCGAACCTACGCCACGGATGTTCAGCGACATGGTACCACCCGGCTCGGCCGAATATTCTCCCGCCGCAATGTTCAGATTGGGTGATGCGCCCTGCAACGCTTCCGTCACGTTGGACACCGGACGTTCCTTGATTTGGTCATACGAGACCATATCCACGGCGCCGGTCATGTTCACTTTCTTTTGCGTACCGTAGCCTACCACCACTACTTCGTCCAGCGCCTGCAAGTCTTCCTGAAGGGTGATCTGCAATTCTGTCCGGTTTCCCACGGCGATTTCCTGCGTCACGTACCCGATATAGGAAACGACCAATGTCGCTCCCGGCGATACGCTCAGGCTGAATTTTCCGTCTACATCCGTGGTTGTCCCGTTAGCGACGACGTTCTTCTCCACGATGTTTGCTCCGATAACCGCATCACCATTCCGGTCAATGACCGTACCGGCGATACGAACTTTGCTCTGCTGCGTTTCGGCAGTTGCCTGCGAATCGCCGCTGTGCGCCCTCGTCATGACGGTTCCTGCCATCACAAACAGAGCAGACAGCATCATGATTCTCATTTGTTTTTCAATTTTGGCAATTTTCATGCCTTTAAATAATTTTTTCGTCATAATTTATTATATGATTAAAATTTGTTTTTAAATATGGTATTTTTCTCATTTTAAAGTCGACGCGACTGGAAGACGATACCAGCGTTTTCCGGCCATTAGTACATTCTGTTTTTTTTCTTCATAGGCATTCTGTTTTTAAAAGTGATTGATGGTGGCCGTCCGAACCGTTGAAATTCAGTGATTCAAACGGCCTGTTTATACTCGCTGCTTTTGTTTCCATTCGATTTTGATTTCCGTCTCCTCGCCCCGTCTCCTCGCCCCGTTCCCACGCTCCGGTCAGGATTTCGACGAATCGCTTTTCGTACGGCGTGGAATTGAAATCAAATCATTTTAAAAATTGTCCGTTCAGACAACACACCATTGTCAACCCGGACAACGCATCATTGTCAACTCGGACAACGTACCATTGTCAACTCGGACAACGTACCATTGACGGCTCGACTACTGTACCGTCAAAATTTTGTCAAATATCGCCGTACGCGGTTCATTCAACAGGGAGCCTACTGCAAATTGCGTAGTCATCTCCACCTGATAAGTCCCCGACTCCAGATCCGGTGTCACCACAATCAACTCCGAAGGGTTGTTCGTCACAATCTCCGAACCATCCACCTTTATTCGTTCGGCAGTAGCCTGATTCACGAAATAGACTCCGTTCGCAGCATGGTCGCCCGCGATTTTGATTTTATAACCTGCGATCTTCAGGGGACGGTTAGGAGTAAGCAGATCGTTGATGCTGCCTGTTTTCACGTCGACCACCTGTTCGATCACAGCCCAAACGTCAGCTACACCAAGGATTTCGAGCGTTACATTTTCAAGCTCCCTGCGCAGTAATGTGCCTTGCAGAAACTCGAACAGCAGCGTGTGTTTTTCCCTGTTGTACTGTTCTTTGGGACTGTTGGCGACGCCTCGCACCAACGGCCTTGCCATAAACCATCCCGTATTGACGGAAAAACCGTCGCACAACTGATAGCCCATTTCCTCGAGAAACAGGTTCACCGCATGTTCCATCGCCGCTGCCGATATATCGGCACCGCCGCGTGAAACAGAAGAAGTACAAATCTCATGAACGTTTAATGTACGTTCGGACATGACGCGGATCACATAGTCGTCCGGGTCGGGAGTAAGCAGGTTTTTATACAACCATGCTTTAATTTTGTGTAAAATTGCCATAAGACATTAAATATTTATTATTGCCCCTACGCTGTTAAGGCCGTTCGGGTTCCGCCTCCGATATCTTGGTGTCGTGCCCATTCATACCTTCACAAAAAGGGAGGATTGCACAGGGCATACTCCTCCCGTAACGGCGCGACACCGTCCAGCCGGCAATGGGAATCCATGCCGGCGACATTTGTTTGAATCTGTTTTTGTGAATAAAAAATCCCCTTTCGTCGTTTAGTCCGATAATAACGACGAAGGGGGAATGTGGTTTAAATGATTTATTTCTATCAACTTCCGCGCGTGTGAGAACACTCGCGTGTAAATAATAATATATAAAGGTTATATGCGCCTGCTAATCTCTCTCTCTCTCTCTCTCTCTCTCTCTCTCTCTCTCTCTCTCTCTCTGCAAGAATCATGCCAAACCTCTCCCACGGGAGGTTTAAACTACGATTTATGGCTATGCCTGTTAAGAGAAAATTCATAGACGATGTTTGTTTTGATATTTTACAATAGTGGAGACAAAAATACAGCTCTTTTTCGAATAAAAAAATATTTTCGCAGAAAAAATAAGTTCGTTACGTATTTTTAACACTGTGGCCCGGATTTTGTTTGTTGACGGATACAAAAATACGTGCCTAACGGATTATTAACCCATTACCTTTTTGAATATCAGGCAAAGGTCGAGGCGATCTGTCCGCCGCCGTTCACTGCCCGTTGCCCGTTAATCACACGGATTAAGCCCAAATCACAGGTATACAGGAAATCGTCCGAACTCCTTGAGATAAGTCCATCGCCCAAATCATCGGCTCAATGATCCTGCGCACGCATTCTTCACCTTAACTGTCCTAGCAGGTTGTCGATGTGCGTTGGGCGGGTAAGAAAGATGTTTTGGCTGGCTTCGTACACCAATTCCGCCGTAACGGGTTTGGTGTAGTCCGATTGCAGGATTTCATCAATTACCTCATGAGCAACAGCATTCACAAACCAGGGCTGTCCCTGTGTCTGTTCCCAGACCCGTTCGACAGCAGTATCTTCAAAGATCTGTCCGGTTTCATCCGTATGTTGTTTGTACAACTGCACAATTTCTTCTTTGGTGAAATTCTGCAAAGTTAACGACTCGGTAATGATATTGAACGGGCTTACGCTGCCCTTCGTTTCGCTGTCAGGAGAAATCCGAGCCTTGTAGTCGCGGGTGTCACACATGCCGACCAGTGCTATGGAATGAGGGAATGACTGGCTGTTGTGCCCGTCGCGCAACTGCCCAAGGAATGAAATCAATGTTTCTTCACTCAAACAGTCCGCCTCATCAAAGAAAATCACCAACGGTTTATCCAAACATTTGGACAAATCCGTTAAAAACAGTGTCAAAAGTACCAAAGACCTGCTTTTTTTATCCTGTCCGTAACTTTTGTCCCATGTAAAAGATACGGGCAATTTTTGCATAGCAACAAACAGGCAATCCAAAATTGCCGGAATACCACGTTCCGGTTCATTTACACCTTGCACACTTTCTAACGAACAGTACAGCGTATAATACTGTCCCTTTGTATTGAGCCGTTGCGACAAATCCCTCAAACAAGTTGTTTTTCCGCTCTGCTGCGCTGCATGAATCAAAAAATACTGCCTGCCTTCAATCAACTGTTCCACGCCGTGCAGACGGGTAGTGGCGTCTATCATGTAATGTTCCCTATTATTACAGGGACCTGCTATATTAAAGTATTTCATCATTGAAAAATATTTATTGTTTGACAAAATTAGATAAAAATTCTGTGACTTCCAAATGCATGCAATGAATTTTTTTTTACAGAGGAAGATTTTGTTATTTTTTTTATGCCATATTCCGGAATATTCCACGGCCCACTGGTAAGAAACAGTGTGACGTCCGGCATAAACACAAATAATTCAAGGAAGAGGCAGTCAGAAAAAGAATAAAGTATTGGTAATGGCAGAGAGTATTATGTGTTCATATTACCATCAGCAATACGAAACGCATGTTATTGGATATCTTTCATGACATTAAACCGGAATATTTGCAAAATTACCTGAATGAATTTTGTTATAAATTCAACCGCAGATATTTTGGCGAACGACGTTTCGACAGACTGATGATCGCTGCTGTCGAGACCAAAAATCAATTCATATTTTTTATTTTCTTCTGATTTCCCTTAAAGTTTCGAGCATTGCTACCACATTTTCGAGCGGTGCATTTGCCTGAATATTATGTATCGCATTGAATACAAAGCCACCGTTTTTCCCGAATATTTCGCACTGTTTCAGGACATGCGTCCGTACTTCTTCGGGCTTGGCGTTCG
>JAIRMH010000309.1 GCA_031258835.1 Tannerella sp. | reverse complement strand
ATAAATAATCAATAAGACAATCATCGTTACATACGAAGAAAGTATTTTTTTCAGTTGTTTCATTTCTGTTTTTCTTAAAAATCCGCCGCATCCGGCACGATTATTCGTATTCAATATTGAGGAAAACTCCTCTAAAGGAGATCAAATATAGTATCTATTATTGAAAATAAAAAATGATTGCCGAATGTTATTACCTAAATTGATTTTTGGTCTTGACAACAGTGATCATCAGTCTGTCGAAACGCAGTTCGGCAAAATATCTGCGGTTGGATTCGTAACAAAATTCATTCTGGTAATTTTGCAAATATTCCGGTTTAATGTCATGAAAGATATCCAATAACATGCCTTTGGTATTGCTGATGGCAATATGAACCCATGAAAGTATTGTTTCCACCTTTTTCTTTGGAATTATCCGGGGATGGTGTTCTTTCACCAACCGACTGAAATTCATGTACGAAGTGGAATGATCGCAATCAATAATACTCTCCTTGTCTATACTCTCCGTTCGGAAAACTTAAAATCCCGTCCGGCGGAGGTACAGAGTAGAGTATTTGAGATATTATTTGAGAATGTCGGTAAAACTTTTATCAAAATATACTAAACTTACTGTTAAGTAAATAGAGGATGTCTCAAAAAGTTGACATGTCGGGTAGCAAGCTTTAGGAGAGGGAATGGTTAACGATTCGCTACTAGGCAGCCATCATTGAGGGCATTCTATAAATTGTCGGCGTTTAAAAAAATCGAGGCTGTCTCAAAAAGGCGATTTTAAACAATTTACCCCCTTTACAATATATTGCAGAGGGGGTAAAGTTGCAAATTTCGGGCATTTGAGACAGCCTTGATTTTAACAAGCCTTATCAATCCCAACCTGGCGGTTGTTTTAAATTCGGATTCAACAACAACTGCTGGTTAGGGATAGGAACGTAGTAAAAACGTTCCGCCCATTTTCTGTTCTCACTCGTCACAAACTCCATAAATCCTGATTTTCCGTCCGCCTGATTCAGGTAAATACTGGTCCTGTTACCATTGGCGTCATACAGGTACTCTTTTTCGATTTTAGCCTGAATATCCGGCGACAAATGCCCGATCGGACTTAAATCGTCAGCGTCATGAAGAATGGCGACATCCGGTTCTCCGTCTCCTGTCACATCAAATGCTCCATAACCATGTATATAGAGGCCTTGTGGCTTAGTACCCATCCATTCTTCACCTTTAGCCCAACGCTTGATATCATCCAGACGGAAACCTTCGCAGGCAAGTTCAATTCTTCTTTCCCTGCGGATATCTTCCAGAACATTTGCCGACATATTAATACGAGGCATACCGACGCGATCCCTGATCAGGTTGAGCGAATTATCCAGATCCGCTTGCGAAAGCGTACCGGTTTCAGCCTTAGCTTCCGCATATATTAACAAAACCTCCGCATATCTGAACAAAGGCAACGAAGTATAGTTCATATTCCACCCTATACGCTGAGATGTTTCTTTGGGGTAAAACTTGATCTGGTCAAATCCGCCGAAAGTCGTCTTGGGAATATAAGGACTGTTACCTGTGATTTCCGGGGATATATTGAATCCGGGATAAGCGAATGTTACGGAAAAACGCGGATCACGCCCTTCAAACAATTCCACATAGGTCTTATATGTTCCGTCCGGCTTTGTATAGCTGAAATCGCTGCCGTCTGCCATTTGATAAGCCTCCATCAACGAACGGCTAAGCCCCCAATACATCCCTAATACGATATGGGTGTTATTGCCACGGCCCAACGTCTGATCATACTCCACAGACATAAGGATCTCTTTGTTATCCCTCAATTTAGGCATGCAGAACAAAGCCTCATAATCTCCGGCCCCTGAACCGTAAAGTTCGAACAAGCCGGCATCCATGATCTTTTGACAGGCAGAGATCGCTTTGTTGAAATAGGTATTGGCGGATGCCGTCAATCCCAGACTTGTATGATACTTACGATACGTCGCTTCATGTAAGCAGACCCTTGCCAATAAAGCTAAAGCCGCATATTGATTGATACGGGTACGTTGGCCTAAAGCCGGCTTGATATAAGTCGCCGCAAACTCCAGATCACTGATAACAGAATCAACAACAAGCTCTCTCGAATCCGAAGGTTTATAAAGATCTTCATCCATATCATTCACTACTTTATTATAGAATGGCACCGAATTGTATTTCTTTACTTTTTTGTAGTAATAATCACCACGAAAAAACTTCACGATCCCTACATAATGATTCAGGTCCTCTTGCCCGATACTCATATTCTCAGGATGAATATTGTCTAACATATAATTTATCCTCCGCAAATGCGTCCAGTCGCTTATATCCCAGTCCCCGACATTACTTGATGAAATACCGTTACTGTTGACCATCGTATACATCGTGTTGGCGTTTGTACTGATTGTCACATTATCAGAACCTACATCATCAAACAACGGAGTGATCAGTTCCTGATAGAACCGATTGGAATAAATCTCCAAATCGGAGGCGGTTTTAAAATAATCATTCGCTGTAATCGACGTTTTCGGGTTTCTGTCCAGAAAATCCTCACATGATACGAATATCAAAAGAGAAACTATTCCTATAATACTTAATACATTTTTTTTCATATTGCAAATTTTAGTATAAATATTTATTTTTTCTATACATCAGAATGTCAGGTTAGCTCCGATTGAGCATGATCTTTGCATCGGATAGGTTCCGCTGTTAAACCCATTGTATTTATTAATGATTTCAGGGTCAAGATCAATGTCTTTATCCAGATGGCTTATGGTAAAAAGATTCTCGGCGCTAAAATAAAAGCGTAAAGAAGAAATATACAGTTTTTTCAGCATACTCTCCGGAATCGTATAACCAAGCGTCAGATTCTTCATGCGCAGGTAAGAAGCATCTTGCATGTATTTTGTCTGTGCGGCGGCCAACTCCATATTCTCATCCTCGGCAGCATAAGCTTTTACGCGCGGAAAATAGGCATTAGGATTGTCTTCCGTCCAGTGATCCATGTTTTTCTTTGTCACATTCGTCCAGGGTTGAGCATAAATTC
The DNA here is from genome assembly GCA_031258835.1 of Tannerella sp. GTDB lineage: Bacteria > Bacteroidota > Bacteroidia > Bacteroidales > Tannerellaceae > Tannerella. The sequence continues at coordinate 5,108 of JAIRMH010000309.1, read as the reverse complement.
CCCAGAAATAGATACTCGCGGATCCGGGATACCAGTCCCGTTTACCAACCCCCTGGAACAAAGCGCGAAGATCAAATCCTTTCCAATCAGTAGCCAATTCAATACTATATGGATAACGTACAGATGAGTTACCGATAATTTTTCGGTCGCCCGGATTATCCACGGTATTTTCCCCGAAAGTAATCTTATTGTCACCATCAAGATCTTTCATTTTGATATCACCTACCTGAAATACATAGCCAACATCATCTGTACCAATATCCCTTTGATTCAATGCATCTATTTCTTCCTGTGTCCTGAAATATCCGTCCGTAATGAATCCCCAGATCTCGCCAATCCTCATGCCTTCGTAGTGAGTCGTACCGCTTTTTCCGAAGTGTCTGGATGCGTTGTCATACTTTGTGATCGTCGTCTCACTGTCTGAAATCATAAATTTAACAGACCAGTTGAATGGAGATTCGTTCATGAGGAACTTATCACGGTAAGCCAGAGACAACTCCCAACCCTTTGTTTTCAGGTCGGCAGCATTGGTCTGGGGAGGAGTCGAGCCGAATACGGCAGGAAGCTCCTTACTCTGGGTTAACATATCATCCGTATAGCGAGTATAAAGATCAAAGTTCAGATCGAATTTATTAAGTAAACCGAAATCCGCCCCGAAATTAATCGTCCGTACTTTTTCCCAGGTTAATGTGGGCGAAACAACACCGGGTTGATTCATCATCATAGGCTGGGTGCCATCCAGGATATATGACATTTTGCTTGCCGACATATAGGGGATGGAAGGATAATAAAGCTGGTTGCCATTGCTGTCGATCAACACCTGGTTTCCTAAAGATCCATACGATCCCCTTAGTTTTAAGTTCGTAATCTTCAATTTATCCGCCGGAGCGGCAAAAAAGCGCTCGTTTATAATCGACCACGCGATGGAAGCCGATGGGAAGAATCCGTAACGATCGCCCTTCGGAAAACGGGATGAACCGTCGTAACGTCCGCTTGCTTCAAATATATAACGGTTGTCATAGACATAGTTCAACCGACCGAATATACCTTCCATCGCCAACTCGTTGCGGGTATTGGACGTGGTCGCATCGCCTGTCGACAAATTGAGTTCCGGGAGCGAAGTGGTAATCATTCCCGTTTTAGACATGGAGTAATAGTACCTTTGTGTAAACTCACGGTTATATCCGATCATAGCGTTCAAGAAATGCTTTTCCGCAAAAGTTTTTGTGAAATTGGTGTATATATTGTATACGCTATATTTATCTTCCCAGGAATAATATTTCACATTATTTACCGAGTTACCGCTACCGCCCCTTTCCCCGAACGTGACCTGCAAAGGCTGGTCTGGGCCTATACGGTATTGAACACCCAGATTACTTTGATCACGTCCTTTGTTTGTAAGTCTGAAATTGACATCCGCGTTTATTTTCCATACATTTTTGATGATGTCAAATTGTGTAGTGAAAGAGGTCTGTACTTCATTGGTACGGTCTTCACGACGTCCTCCCTCGTTCAATACACCAATCATGTTCGCTCCGGCCTGCGACCATGTGCCATCCGGATTCCTGGGTATATCTAACGAGCTGGTCCGGTTGACCTGCCAGTAGAAATAACCGTCAAGGAATGTAGGCGAATCGTAATTAACATGCGTATATGAAATGTTGGCGCCCAGATTCCACCAGGGAGTCAGTTTAATATCGGCCTTTGAGCGGAAATTATACCGCCTTAATACATCGTTACCATATTTCAACAAACCGTCCTGCTGATAATAGCCTCCCGATACATAATAAGAAAGGTTGTCTGTTTTCCTGGAAACATTCAGATTGGCCGTATACGAAGCCGCTGTGTTGTTATAGGTTTCATTGATCCAGTCGGTCGAACCATAATATTGCCACGCGTTTGGATTGGATGGATTCGGTATAATCCGGTCCAGATGCGGATTAGCGCTGATTTGTTTCCCGTACTCTAACTGCTGGGCGGTATAGATCGCGGATAAAGGATACCGGGCGGCCGCTTTCATGTTCATTACCGTCTCAACGTCTGTTTCAATTTCCGGATTGACCCCCCGGTCCCGGATGGCATAATTGCCGCTGAAATTGATTTGCAACTTGCCGCTCTTTGCCGCTTTCGTCGTAATGAGCACGACTCCAAAAGCGGCACGGGCACCGTAAATGGCAGCCGCAGACGCATCCTTCAATACCGATACATTTTCAATATCATTCGGATTCAACCGGGCTAACTCTTCACGTGATACCGGCATATTATCTACTAAAATAAAAGCCTCGCCATTTTTGTCGTTGATCGAAGTGAAACCACGGATATTAATGATCGGAGCGTCGTCCGCACGACCGTTACCAACCGTAACATTTAAGTTGGGAACCAATCCCTGAAGACCGGACCCGACATTGGGGATCGGACGACTTTCCAAAGCAGCGCCTCCAACCGCCTGAACAGCCCCGGAGAGATTTATTTTCTTTTGTACGCCATATCCTATTACCACCACATCTTCCAATGCAAATTCGTCCGGCTGCAAAGTCAATTCCAAATGGGTCTGACTTCCGGGTTTCATTTCTATGATCTTATACCCGATATAAGAAAAGACCAGTACCGGATTTGATTCATTCACCATCAAGGTGAATTCGCCGTCAATATTGGTCGCCGTACCGGTTTCTGTCCCTTTCACCCGTATGTTTACACCAAACAAAGGTTCGCCCGTCTCGTCTTTCACTGTCCCGGTAATCGTTTTAGATGGTTGCTGAACAATGGTTGCTTCGGGAGTTTCTACAACAGAAGTCTCTTCTTTTGTAGAAATAAAAATTTGCCTGTCGTCAATCACATACGTATTACCGGTAGCTTCAAACAATTGATCCAGGATCTTATCCACCGTTTTATTTTTCATACGAATACTGACTTTCCGGTTCACATCTACCGCTCCGTCATAATAGAAAAAAACGTATTCGCTGTTCTTTTCTATTACATCAAAAACTTCCCTGACCGTTTTATTATTCAGGTCTACAGAAAGATAAGCGGATTGAGAATAAGTCACATTGGCATGGATCGTACCAATGCCGATTAACATGAATAACAATGTTAATTTCATAAATTTGCCTATTTTCTCCATTCTTGTATTTAATAGTTTTTTTTCATAAGATTTTCTCATATTCTTATATTTTTAAGTGAGTAAATATGTTAAATTTTATCTCTGCATTATTCTGTAAAGCTTACAGATGTCTATAATAGTCATTCTACATAGGCTTCCCATTTTTTTTGTTAGTAATTACATATCTATTATTTTCCGGATAATAATCAATCGGAGAAGTCCGGGAGATTCCTCTTAACACAACCTCCAAATCATCTTTCAGATCCAGTTTCCCTGAAAATCTCAGGTGAGCAACGTCCGGCTCACATTTGATTTCTATTCCATAATAGCGCGATAAGCGTTTCATAATGATCTCCAGATGATCACTTTTATGCTGGTACAAGCCATCAATCCATGAAATATAATCGGACACATCTACTTTTTTAACATGTGCTACCCCATTCTCCGACAGGTACATTTCATCGGAGGAAAGCACCGCGTCATCCCGATTTTCAGCATGCACTTTTACTGTGCCGGAAACTAAGACGACATGTTGAACAATATCCTTTTCATAAGCCATTATATTAAAAGATGTACCCAGTACATCAATATTAAATTCCCTGGTTTTCACAACAAATGGACGATCTTCTTCCCGTGAAATATCAAAATAAGCCTCTCCGTCAATATATATTTCCCGCTTATCGTCTGCAAAAACTACGGGATAAACAACCCTCGTTCCTGCATTTACCCACATCTTACTCCCATCCTCGAAAACCAACGTAGAACGCTTGCCTTTAGGTACTATCAGTTGATTATATACGACCGACGCGTGCGCGTCAACTTGTTTTTTCTTCAGTTTTGTATTTTTATTATTAATGGCAACACCTTCCTTATCATATACGATTTCGGCATCCTGCCCATCCAAAGCCATTGTTTCATTATCAGAAAGTACCAGATGAATATCCGTGACCGGCGCTTCAGGCGCTTTGACATCTTCTATCAGCAAACCTGCCGTTATCGCTGATTCTTCCGAATATGCGCGGTATAAAAATAAGAACAGGAACAAGGAAGCAACACTACTCAGAGACCATAACAAGATACGTCGCGTTAATTTTTTCTTTTTCATCGCCACATAACAATCATTCTCATCTCTGATACTATTCCATAACCTATCAACTTCCTCCGTCGAAATATAATCCGAATTAACACTCAGGGAGTCAATCAAATAACACGCCAGATGATAATTATCCGAATGGATAATTTCATCATGCATTATTTTTTTCCAAAAATCTTCCGATTCTGTTGTTGGAGCTGTCACCGAAATTATAAAATACTCATCCGACAGCAGATCTTCCACTGAATATCCTTTATACTTTTCGTAAAGATTATTTTCTTTTGTGATCATAGACTGTGTTTTAGCTTTGAATTAATAATATGTCCCCCTTTTGAGCTTATATATATTCTGATTCTTTTCGATGAAAGTAGAACGCAATTTTTTGATGGATCGTTGCAATAAGTTTTGTACGGATTGATAGTTCATATCCATAATCGTGCATATATGACTTATCTTCAATCTTTTTACATAACGATAATAAAGAACTTCTTTCTGACGGGGGGTCAACACATCCAATATCCGTTTTATCTTCTCACGTTGTTCCTGTATTAATTCATCATGAATAATTTCATCTTCGATCGAATATTCTACATTAAAAACAGGTTCTATCGTATCAATGCAGTAAAGCTGTTTATCTTTTTCAAATACATTGAAGATTACATTTTTCAGTGCGACAAACAAGTAAAGCTTTACATTATCGGGAGAGGTCAGGCCTGAACGGTTCTTGTAAATCCGGACAAAGATCTCCTGAATGCAATCTTTCACTAACTCTCTGTCGGTAGTAAAGCGCATACCGTACGAAAAAAGTTCTTCTACGTATTTTTTATAAATACAGGAATACGCATCATCATCTCCCTTTATCAGTTGTTCCCACAATAACTTTTCATCGGCATTATTGATATTTTTAAACTTCAT
>JAIRMH010000208.1 GCA_031258835.1 Tannerella sp. | reverse complement strand
CGGTGATGCCAGCCGAGGCTGTGGAGTTTGCTTACGTCCGTCAATTTACGCATGGTGCCGTCCGGATGGGTTGCGTCAAATGATATATCGCCTTTATAGTCTGCCGTTTTTTTTATTAACCGGGCCAGATCATGGATCGAAATATCTGTTCCTGTTCCGATATTGATATGACAGTTACGGGTTTCCGAAGAAGCGGTTTTTAAATCCCGGAAGTTTACGTTTTCCATTATATAAACACATGCGTCGGCCATCTCTTCGCTCCACAGAAATTCCCGCAACGGACGGCCCGTACCCCATAATTTTATACCGGATGCGGTGATGCCGTACTTCTCCAGCAGCGGAAATATTTCGTCGTCTTTCGCATCGCCACTGATACCTTCTACAGGTCTTTTATTCAAATCTTCGCGGATAGCGGCAAGATCATTTTGCCATACACATTTTGCCAGATAGATCTTACGTATCATAGCCGGCAAGACATGGCTCGTTTCAAGATCGAAATTATCATTCGGCCCGTACAGGTTGGTCGGCATTACGGCAATAAAATTCGTCCCGTATTGCAGGTTGAAACTTTCACATAACTTCAATCCGGCAATTTTGGCGATTGCATAAGGCTCATTCGTATATTCAAGCGGACCGGTCAGCAAAGCATCTTCCCGGATCGGCTGCTCCGCATCGCGCGGATAAATACAGGTACTGCCCAAAAACAACAGTTTTTTCACGCCATAAAGAAAACTTTTACCGATTACATTATTTTGTATCGTCAGATTACGGAAAATAAAATCGGCGCGATACGTATTATTCGCCATAATACCCCCGACGTATGCCGCCGCAAGAAATACGTAATCGGGCCTGTACGCTTTAAAAAAACGATCTACAGCCGCATCATCCGATAATTCAAGTTCTTCATGGCTCTTGCCTGTCAGATTCGTATATCCCTTTTGCTTCAGATTATTCCAGATCGCAGATCCGACTAACCCCCTATGACCGGCTACATATATCTTAGCATCTTTTTCCATGTGCACATCTTTTATATCAGATTTCTTCTTTTGAACGGAGATATAATTTGCGGGCAAAACGCATATCATGTTCTACCATTATTTTTACAAGTTCTTCAAAGGAGGTACTGTTCGGATTCCATCCCAGCAGGGTCTTTGCTTTTGTCGGATCACCGAGTAGTTGTTCCACTTCTGCCGGACGGAAATATTTCGGATCAACTTCCACAATAACACGTCCGGTTTTCGCATCAAGACCTTTCTCGCCAACCCCTTCGCCTTCCCATTTCAGTTCCATTCCCGCTTCACGGAAAGCAAGCGTACAAAATTCACGAACGGTATGCATTTGTCCGGTTGCAATCACAAAATCCTCCGGCACGTCGTGTTGAAGCATCAACCACATACATTCAATATAATCTTTGGCATATCCCCAGTCGCGCCGGGCATCCAGATTTCCGATATATAGCTTGTCCTGTATACCCTGCACGATACGGGCGGCAGCCAACGTGATCTTACGTGTAACAAACGTTTCGCCCCTCCTTTCGCTCTCATGGTTGAACAAAATCCCATTCACGGCAAACATTCCATAACTTTCCCGATAGTTTTTAGTAATCCAGAATCCATATTGCTTGGCTACGCCATAAGGTGAGCGGGGATAAAAAGGCGTTGTTTCTTTCTGGGGCACTTCCTGCACCAATCCGAACAACTCCGAGGTGGAGGCCTGATAGACGCGCGTCTTTTTTTCCAACCCAAGGATACGTACCGCCTCCAGCAGCCGCAACGTCCCGACAGCATCCGCCTCCGCCGTATACTCCGGCACATCAAAGCTTACTTTCACATGGCTTTGAGCCGCCAGATTATAAATCTCATCCGGCCGGATCTGCTGGATGACACGTATAAGCGAACTACTGTCCGTCATATCGCCATAATGTAAATTGATCGTACGCTGGTTTTTCATGTCACGCACCCATTCATCAAAATAAAGGTGATCAATCCGTCCGGTATTAAACGAAGACGAACGGCGTAATATCCCATGCACATCATATCCCTTTTCGATCAGATATTCTGCCAGAAAAGATCCGTCCTGTCCGGTAATACCTGTTATTAACGCAATTTTTTTCATGTTCTCCTATTATTTAAGGAGGTTGTGTCAAAAGTCATCAGCGAGGGCGAAGACAGAAGCAATTCCTTGATTTACGTTATTCCGGACAGCTTCACTCCGTTCGCCGGCGACGGAAAACCGGCTTTTGACACAGCCTCAAATTATACTTTTTATACTTCGTAACGAACCGTCTGAATTTAAAAAAAACACCGGGGTGGCCTAAACCCTACGGCCATTCCCGATGTCAACTAAAACGTTATGGTAAAATTAAAACGTTGCAAACATAAAACATTCTTTTTTAATATCCAAATAAAATGGTATGTTTTTTCTAAAAAAAAAACTTTCTTCCATTTTATGCACTTGGAAAACACAAGTTTTTCATGTACTTTTGTCCCCCTGTGAAAAAAAAACAGGACAATAAACAAACCATTATGCAATTTAACAGAAGAGATTTCAGTAAA
>JAIRMH010000176.1 GCA_031258835.1 Tannerella sp. | reverse complement strand
TCCCGAACTCAGTTATTACAGTTTGTCTATTGTTTTTTCCAGGCATAATCCCCTGGAGCCTTTTATCAGTATGTGAAATCCTTTCAGCGGTTCTTTTTCCAGGTACTCAACGAGGCCTTCCACATTCGGAAAGCAAGTGTATTCTTTCCCTGTTTCAGAGAATTGTTCGCCGCAGAGTAAGATTCTTTCGAGGTCATAATCCTTTATTTGTCGTATGATCTCTTCATGCAGTCTGAGGCTGTTTTTCCCGAGTTCGCGCTATTAATAACCGATAATTGACTATTATGGTCGGTTCCTTGAAACAGTCCCGACCTGTAAACGAAAAAAAAAAGAAATGAAGCAATCCGGGGCCACTCGGTGGTCATCCGGATTGCTTCACATCTCAATAACATCGTTATTTCAGACAAAGTAACTTTTTGATGTCTCCCGGGCAGTCATCCGGATTGCTTTGCATCTCGATGACGGGAGATTTGTCCTCTATTGCAGCGGATCAAACGTACCGTTGTCCCAGCCTGCGGTCTGTTCCAGTTTGGAGTTGGTAACTAAGTCTTCGCTGTGGACGGGGTAGAAATAGTAGTTTTCGGGGAAATTCAACACATTCATCCTGTCTTCGCCGGCGATTTCGATGTTGTCGATAAAATACAGGTCGTACTGATTTTCGAAATCCGTTTCCAGGTTTTTGTAGGGAGCAAATTCCTCTTCCGTCATTTTCAGGGCAGCCATACGCGCTTCACGACGCATGCCGTTCAACTCCTGCAACATCCTTCGGCGACGTAAATCCCACAAGCGTTTGCCTTCAAAAGCGAACTCTATCTGCCGTTCGAGTATGATAGCACGCGTCATTTCGTCTTTCGACATGTTGGCTTTCAAGCCATACATATTGCTTGCGCCGGCGGTGATGCCTGCACGCGCGCGAATCTGTTTCAATACGGCGTAAGCCTCGTCGTTGTTACCGAGTTCGGCGGCACATTCGGCAAGATTCATCAACACTTCGGCGAAACGGATTTCAATCCAGTCCGTAGTGTTTCGTCCGATGTATATCTGATATTCGGTAGCATTAGGATTTATAGCTTTTCTGCAGCCTAAATTTGTGCATGAAGGATTGGCGTATGGATAGGGCGGATACGACCAGTACCTTTCTTCGATGCCTTCGAGTTGCGCCCATTTGCAAGTGTTCCATGCGATAGTTTGTGCAAAACGAGGGTCGCGATTTTTCCAGAAAAACACATCATCATATAGAGACGATTCCGTAATCGGTTCGCCGGTTATCATCGGAAAAGCCTTCGCTAATTGCCATGTCGGTTTGTTCCATCCGTCCATTCCGGTCGCTTTATCCGTATTGCGCGTACCTGATTCCCATGAGTGTCCGTTCGTTTCCGAAAAGCGTCTCACAAAAACGACTTCCCTGTTCATCTCTTCGAACCAGAGTGTGTAGAAATTATCGAACAAACCGTAGCCGTTAGCTTCCAGTTTTTCCTTTGCCTCTTTGTTGGCGTTGTATGCCGCCGTCCATCGGCTCTGGTCACTGTTAGGATTGAACTGCGGGCTTGCCCAGTAGAGCAGCACCCGTCCTTTCAGCGCCAGCGCCGCCGCTTTGGTAAGGCGTCCCGCATCGTTGCCCGACCATGTGTACGGGAAATTCCCCACGGCGATAGCGTCGTCCAAATCCTGAACGATAAACTGGATACATTCCGAAGTTTTACTGCGCGGCGTAAACAGATTGTCATCCGACGGAGTCTGTGCATTCTTGACGATCGGAACGCCTCCGTATTTGCGCGTCAGGTCGAAATAAATCCATGCACGCATGACGAAAGCCTGAGCGCTGTACAAGTCTTTTGTTTCCTGCTCAAGCGAGCCGGCGGCAAGATTTTCGAGAAACGAATTTATTTTACGGATATTGCCGTAAGTGTCGTTCCATCGACCGAAATCATCCAGACCCGATTGTCCCCAAGGATACTTTTGTACGCGGTTGGGTCCGCTTTCGTCGCAATCTTCGGCAATTCCGCCCTCCCAGCTCGGGACAATATCGCGATGCAGTTTATCCAGCACCATCAACGTGTACTGAGCGTTGTCATATACGGTTTTATCCGACATCGAACCCAAATCGTTTTTATCCAGTACGTCGGAACAGTTTGTGCATAATGACATACACAAAATAATTGTCAATATATATTCTATCTTTTTCATCATATTCTATTTTACTGATTAAAAACTGAAATTCAAACCTAAAGAAACACTTTTCATCGGCGGATAGCGCGTAATGTTTCTACTGTCTCCCGTGCCGTTGTTAATACCGAGTTCGGGATCGAAATCCTTAATATGGTCTACCAGAAGGAAGGGGTTAGTCGCCGTCAGAAACAGTTTTGCCTGCGAAATGTTTATTTTAGACAACAGTGACTTCGGAAACGCATACGAGAGGTTAATGTTCTTCAAACGAAGGAACGAACCGTTCTTCACCCAAAACGATGACGCCGGCATATCGTTCCACATGTAGCGGCTCGATTCTGCGCGGGGATATTTGGCATCGGGATTTTCGGGCGTCCAGTGGTTCGTCCAGAAATCGTAGTTTCTTTCGTTTGCTCCTCCCGACACCCACCGATGGTCGTAGAGCACCTTATGTCCGGCAAATCCCTGAAAAAGGACGTCCAATGCGAAATTTTTCCACTCGGCGCCGAGATATATACCATAACTCAGCGGCGGCGAGGTATGTTCGATAATCCAGTCCTGGTCTTCGGCCGTGATTTTACCATCGGGTTCATCGCCGGTAACTCCGCGAATATCCTTATAATTCAGCATACCGAGTTGCGGCGTATCGCCATTGATGGTATAACCTGCGGGCAGCGCGTCAAGGTCAGCTTGCGTACGGATGATGTCCGTATAAACATATCCCCGGCTACGGTCGGTGTTCAGTCCTTCCCAGGATTGATAGGGGCGGATATTTTCCGCTTCGTCCAGTTCCACATACTTATTGGTTGCATACGCAATATTTCCGCCTGCATGCCAGACGAAATCGTCGATATGGTCGGTATAACCCAGTTCAAACTCATAGCCGTGCGAATTGACAACCCCATAGTTCTCTGCCGGCATATTACCGCCGAAAGTGACGGGTAAAACTCTGGTGCGAGAGCCTAAGATATCATAGGTATGTTTGTAGAAAAGGTTCAACGACGCGGTGAGGCGGTTGTTGAGGAAAGCCAAATCCAGTCCGCCGTCGTAAGTCAGCGATTTTTCCCAGGTGATTTCGGGATTGGCAATCACGCCGGCCTGCAGTCCGCTGGCTGTGCCGCCGTATTCCGTTCCGTCGGCGAAAGAGTAAGTTGACATCCACTGCCAGCCGTCCGCAACGCCGTCGTTGTTGACGTCAACAAAGTCATTTCCCAGCAATCCCACCGAACTGCGAAGTTTCATGTAATTAATGAACGAAACATTCTCCCGGAAGAAGTTTTCTTCCGAAATACGCCACGCCGCCGAAGCCGAAGGGAAGAATCCCCAGCGACGACCCGGAGCGAATTTCACCGAGCCGTCATAGCGAGCCGACAGTTCGATTAGATATTTATCATCATATCCATAGTGAATACGTCCGGCGTAGGATAGCCGTCCGTCTTCGGAGCCATTGCCGTCGACGCCGAAATCGCTTGTACTTTTACTTCCGGCGGGGAACTGGTCGATTGCCGTATTGACAAAATTTTTGGTCGATGCGCTGAACCAGTCGCCAGTACCTTCCGACTGTTCGTAAATAAGCACGGCGTTGACGCTGTGTTTGCCGAAAGTTCGGTCGTAATTGACAAAAGCGTTGAACTGATAGCTGCGGTTGCGGTTGTACTTTTCAAGCAGAAGGTTGCCGTCCGCTTCACGTGTATATTTCTCCCCCGTCGCTTCGGTGGTAACAATATGCCCGTGCTCTCCGGTTGTTTTGAAGAAATACTCATTATGCGGAACATTGAACCGTTTGGTAAACTGCTGTCTGCTGTACATGTTGTACAGCGCTTTCAGGCTCAACCCTTTTATCGTCTCAAAATTATACTGCAACGCGATGTTGGCTTCCTGATTGTTGTAGCTTCGATTGTTATACACCTCTCCGCCCCGGCTGACCACTTCCGGGATGTGAATATTCGTCGAAAGAGTCGCCGCACGTACCGGTAATCCGTTGATATAGGACGGGAAAAAAGAAGGCGACAACAAAAGGAAAGAACCCCACATATCGTCCAGGCCATCGCGGTCGTTGTCGTTCACCCAATAAGGTTTATGGTCTTCACGGTTATCCAGATTCAGATTCAGCGAGGCAATCAGGTTTTTGGTAATATTCGCCTCAATATTTCCGCGGAGCGTATATTTATTGAAGGTCATATTGTCGAATCCGCCGGTTTCATAATACTCCGAACCTCCTATAAAATAACGGACATGCTGATTCCCGCCGTTCACATTCAGCGAATGTTGCGTGAGCATCGGATTTCGCCATACCTCATTGATCCAGTTATACGAATGAGTTTTGTAATACGCCAGTTCGTCGTCGGTAAACCAGTTGGGATGGCTTGAATCCGAGCCGCCGACGCGCAGACCGTCGTTGATAAACGTAGCATGGTCATACGCGCTCTGCACAGAGGGGATGCGCGTCGCGTCGGAAAGGCCGACCGAGCCGTTGTAGGAGATAATCGGTTTTCCTTCATGTCCCTTTTTGGTTGTAATCAGCACGACGCCGTTAGCCGAACGCGAACCGTAGATAGCCGTCGAAGCGGCGTCTTTCAGGATAGAGATATTCTCCACATCGTTGGCGTCGATTCCGTCGAACGCAAACTTATCCCTCACCACGCCGTCGATGACATAAAGCGGGTCGGTATTGTTCCAGGTACCTCTCGAACGGATTGTAATCGCAGCGCTGTTACCCGGTCGCCCGCCCATTCCGCCGGAGATATACACGCCCGCAAGCCGGCCTCCCAAGGCGTTCGACAGGTTGCTTGCCGGAATGTTGCCGAGTTCCTCCACTTTCAGCGTTGCCACCGAGCCGGTCAGGTTCACCTTCTTTTGTATGCCGTAGCCCACGGCCACCACTTCGTCTAAGCTCTGTGCATC
>JAIRMH010000154.1 GCA_031258835.1 Tannerella sp. | reverse complement strand
TGAAGGCAGTCGGTAGCCGTCCTCCATATCAAAAGCCGTTCAAGATGTTGCGTGCGGCATTAACATCTTCCGTCGCATTGCGCAGCCATATATTTTCATCGGAAAACATCGAAACGGCGGCATCTAATTTGTTCAGTTTCCCGATTGCTTTTTCATCCGCAAATTTTTTCCGTAAAATACGTATTTTTTCATAGTCTTGAATACCTTCAATAAGTCGTTCCATACGAATACTGCTGTAATCGGGATATACAAGATAGCAATCTCCGGCCGCCCATGTACGGAAACGGGAATCACGTAGCGGGTCAACCGTCCAGCTATTATACGCCCACCGCAAATAACCGTCATAGCCGCCTGCCGCCGCATGCCATCCGATCCATGTAGCTTCGGCCGGCGGAGAGAAGGTAAACGTATTCGGTCGCGCTTCGGCGCAACAGGTATAAACCGTACTGACTTTACCGGCCTTTTCGCGGGAAGTTTTCACTTCTTTCGGGAATTTATGCCCGAAAGAAATACACAAATCATATAAATCGTCTTCTATTTCTTCATGATAATTTCCGGCAAGCGATATCTTAAATGCGGGATCGGCTTTCCGGATCACTTTTATTGCTTCCTTCATCGCCTCAAGGCCACGTTCGTCCATCGCAATGGCTGTACGTTCAAACCAGCCTTTACTACGCAGATGAGAAGCAAAATCTTTCAGGAAAGCGCCCCAATAATCTTCATATGCGGCGTCACCCGGTTTGACTTCAATAAAACGTATCCGGTTCGTCGCCTGATCAAAATAATCAAAGCTCAGCGCCCAAGGTATAAGCGTATAACAATTTATCTGTTTATCAATACCCATATTCATCATAAATTCAACCCATTTGTCGAAAACCGTATAATCATATTCCCATGTGCCATTTATCTTTTTAACTTTCGACACCATACTGTCAAAATGATCCTCCGTCTGTCCGTTCCAAGGTCTATGCATGATTGTGGCGGTAATGACTTTTTGTCCGGCATCCGCGAGCATTTTCACGACAGGGCGCATAGCTTCAAAATGAGCGTCACTCCACAAAGGCACATTATAATAACGCGCTACCGAATAAGGATTCTGCCACAAATCCAGATGAAAATCCCATTTTTCAGGGGGAGGTAATATATGATTTAGCGCCGTAATTTCCAGATTCAGTTTCATATCCGCAAAATCCTTTCCCGAAACAGTCACAACTCCTTTATAAACGCCGGCGCGTACGTCATGAGGGATACGGATATTGAGCCAAATCGGCTGTGCAGTACACGCTTTTATCTCCTTTAACTCAGGTTTATACAGGACATCAGCCACCATTGAAGAATCCCATTCCGCTCTATTCTCACGATGGCCGCAAGCGCTTTTTCCATCCTTATTAAGTTCGTCCGTCATCACATAACGGACAAAAGACGGGCGAACGGCCGAAGATGGAATAACGGACGACCCTGACGCCAAATCGCTGACCGTTATTTTAACGTCCGACAGTAAATTTTTCGTCCATATCACCGCTTGCACATTCACGCGCTCACCTTTCCACGCTTTCGTTTTCCACACACTACTCTTCCGTATTTCCGGTACATTCAGCTTCGCATATCGTATATCGACGCTACCCCAGCTAATTTGCGGAGACGACGGTATTTCATTCCATACCGCTTCGTCGTCATGAGGCTTCGTATCGGTAAGTTCTTCGTATTCATCGCACATCTGCGCAACACATAAATGGCTGGACAGCCAATAAAAAACAATAACAAATAAATATCTCATAGTTATAAAAATTAAAGATTATTCGGCAAAGATACATGAACTTTACGAATTACACACAAACAAATAAAAATGTCAAGAAAAATTTCAGTATTAATAATGCTGAAAAATAAAACCGTATCTTTGCGGAATAATTTGTAGAAAGACATTTAAATTGAATGATTTGCAGAAAAACGTTTTTTTATCCGGCATCGGCATGTATACTTATTGCCCTGTTTGCCGCCAACCTGATATATGGAGCGGCGTCCATTCCGCTTGGGGAAGTCGTCAACATTTTATTTGGCGGAGAAACGGAAAAGGTTGCCTGGCAACATATCGTATTGCAATCACGTTTTCCACAGGCGATAACGGCGTTACTGGCCGGGGCTTCTCTGGCGGCAAGCGGCTTATTGCTTCAGACGCTCTTCAAAAATCCGTTAGCCGGGCCATCCATCCTCGGCATAAGCGACGGGGCTAATCTTGGCGTCGCTTTAGTAATGCTCTTTTTCGGCAACTCCTTCCAATTATTCGCGACATATTCTTTCAGCGGTTCTATTGCCATCACGATCGCCGCGTTTGCAGGAGCATGCATCCTGCTCGTCATTATCATTTATTTTTCGGGCAAAGTAACAAATGCGGTGATGCTGCTTATCATCGGCATCATGACCGGATATCTTGCTTCATCCGTAATCTCGATCCTTAATTATTACTCATCGGCAGACAGGGTTCATGCCTATGTAATGTGGGGTATGGGTGATTTTTCCGGCGTTTCAAATGAGCGACTGCCGTTCTTCATGATCTGCTCGTCTGCCGGGTTATTCATCTCCTTACTCTTGATAAAGCCCCTTAATGCCCTGCTTTTAGGCGAGATGTACGCCGCTAATTTAGGCATAAAAGTGAAACGTATACGTATCATCATTCTGCTTTGTACGGGATTACTGACTGCCACAACCACCGCCTTTTGCGGCCCCATTTCTTTCATAGGCCTTGCCGTTCCGCATATCGCACGCTTATTATCAGGCTCTTCAAATCATACCATGCTATTGCCTGTAACGATATTATTCGGAGCATGTGTAGCGTTATTATGTAACCTGTTAACGACGTTTCCAGGTACGAACAGCATCTTACCGCTCAATGCCATCACCCCGATCGTAGGAGCGCCGATTATCATCTATGTGATTATTAACAGGAAAAATATACTGTATTTCAATTAATATGTCACATACGACGCCAAATATGACACATTCGCCGGTTATTGAAACGTCCGACTTAGTAATCGGGTATACGCAGAAAGGCCGCGGGCGGAAAATCGTTCACGATTCGATACGGTTACAGCTATATGCCGGAGAAGTGACAAGCCTGTTGGGACTAAACGGAGCCGGGAAATCAACGCTTTTGCGCACATTATGCGGATTCCAACCGGCTCTCGGTGGAGAAATACGTATAAGAGGACGTTTCCTCTCCGATTATTCACAGGGAGAATTATCCCGTACAATCGGTGTCGTCATGACAGAAAAAACAAATGCGGGAGGTATAACCGCAGAAGAACTCGTTTCGCTCGGACGCCATCCTTACACCGGATTTTTCGGTCGCTTGAATACGGAAGACAAACGTATCGTTGCAGCATCGCTGGAGGCCGTCGACATGAGCCATAAATCCACCACCTGCGTAGCCGAACTGTCTGACGGCGAACGACAAAAAATAATGATAGCCAAAGCTTTGGCGCAGCAATGCCCGATAATCGTATTAGACGAGCCGACGGCATTTCTCGATGTGACAAGTCGCATAGAGACCATGTCGCTGCTACATCATTTAGCGACGGAACAGAAAAAAGCCATACTGCTGTCGACGCACGACTTAGAGCTGGCGATACAAATGAGCGATTGCCTGTGGTTACAGGAAAAAGGCCGACCGATGATGTGCGGCGTCCCCGAAGATCTTATTCTGAACCACTCATTTGAAACCTTCTTTGATAAAAGGGGAATCACATTCGATTCCTCGACCGGCAAACTGACTGCCGACAAGCCTTCATGCCCCATTGCCGTCGAAGGAGAGTTCAATACTGCCTATTGGGTTGGGAACGCTTTGATACGTAACGGGTTCAGGCCGTCCTCAACAAAAGAGTCCAACGTAAGTATACATTGTTCCTGTCCGAACAGTATAACGTTATCGCTACCGAACAAGCCTGAATTATACGCCCATTGCGTAGCCGAATTAGTGTCGGCCGTAATGACACATAAAAACGAAATTTTACAGGCGAATGACATCGAATAGTTTATTTTTACGGCACGCACTTGTAAGACCAAAGTTTTTCATGTAAGTTTTGCCGGACATTTTTATCGGTCTGTGTGGAATGTCGAAAATTTCATGTACATTTGCACGATTTTTAATAATTTACTCGATTATTATGCAATTATCTATTGACAATAAAGAACTTGATAAATTCATGTTATAATAACTTAATAAAATAATAAATGAACAAAGTAGTAGGAAAAGAACGCTTTTCGGAAAATGTGGTGAAGTTTGCAGTTGAAGCTCCGCTCATTGCACGTTCACGAAAAGCCGGACATTTCGTAATTGTCCGCGTCGGAGAAAAGGGCGAACGCATCCCGCTTACAATCGCCGGTGCAGATACGGAAAAAGGCACAATTGATCTGGTCATACAGGCCGTCGGTAAATCATCCCAAAAAATCTGCGGACTGAATGTCGGCGATTATATAACCGACATCGTCGGCCCGTTAGGGCAAGCCACACACATAGAAAAAGTCGGAACGGTAGTATGCGCCGGAGGAGGCGTGGGCGTTGCTCCCCTCTATCCGATTGTCGAAGCTTTCCATAAAGCAGGCAACAAGGTTATTGTCGTCCTTGCCGCAAGAACGAAAGATCTGATCATCATGGAAGAACAGATGAAAGCCGCCTCCGACGAAGTCGTAATCATGACCGACGACGGCTCTTACGGCGTCAAAGGGTTAGTAACGAACGGCGTCGAAACTGTCATTAACCGTGAAAAAGTAGATTTGTGCGTGACTATCGGACCGGCGATCATGATGAAATTCGTTTCCGAACTGACAAAAAGATATAACATTCCGACGATCGCATCATTGAATACAATTATGGTGGACGGTACAGGTATGTGCGGCGCCTGCCGCGTTACGGTCAGAGGCAAAATCCGGTTTGTATGCGTCGACGGTCCCGAATTTGACGCTCATCAGGTGGATTTCGACGAAATGATGATGCGCCAGCGCTCCTATAAAACAATGGAATAACAATCTTAGTCACGTAAGATATTAATCGTAAGTCAAAAATTGAAAATGAACATAAACAACAATATTGCAACACACAGAACAGAGGCATGGCGCGAAGAGTTGCGTCAAAAGATGAAGAACAAAGAACGTGCGTCAATACCGCGCGTAAAAATGAACGAACTCGCCCCTGAATACCGCAGCCACAATAACGAAGAAGTCAACTTGGGATTAACCGAAGCGCAAGCCGTAAAAGAAGCACAACGCTGCATCGACTGCCCAAGTCCCTCATGCATGAAAGGATGCCCCGTTAATATCAACATTCCTGCATTTATAAAAAATATCGAACGGGGCTATTTCCTTGAGGCGGCAAGAGTCCTTAAAGAGACAAGTTCGCTGCCTGCCGTCTGCGGGCGCGTATGCCCGCAGGAAAAACAATGCGAGAGCAATTGTATTCACCTGAAAATGAAAAACGAACCTGTCGCTATCGGTTATCTCGAACGTTTTGCAGCCGACTGTGAACGTGAGAGCGGGAATATATCCATACCGGAAATGGCAACGAAGAATGACATTAAAATAGCAGTTGCCGGTTCGGGACCCGCCGGTTTGTCCTTTGCCGGAGATATGGCTAAACATGGATACGACGTAACCGTTTTCGAAGCGCTGCATGAGATTGGCGGCGTTCTGAAATACGGCATCCCGGAATTTCGTTTGCCTAACAAAATCGTCGATGTTGAAATAGATGTCCTGCGGAAAATGGGCGTCCGGTTCATCTCCGACTGTATTATCGGCAAGACGATCAGTTACAACGACCTTCATGACGAAGGATACAAAGGCATATTCGTCGCCAGCGGCGCCGGATTACCTAATTTCATGAACATACCGGGCGAAAACCTTATCGGTGTAATGTCATCAAATGAATACCTGACACGCATAAACCTTATGGATGCCGCAAACCCCGATAGCGACACGCCTGTGCTGAAAGGGAAAAAAGTCGCCGTAATCGGCGGCGGCAACACGGCTATGGATTCCGTTCGTACGGCCCGCCGTTTGGGTGCGGAAAGAGCGATGATTGTATACCGCCGCAGCGAAGAAGAAATGCCGGCGCGTATTGAGGAGGTCAAACATGCAAAAGAAGAAAATGTGGAATTTCTCACATTACATAACCCGATAGAATACCTTGGCGATGAAAATGGCTTTGTCAAACAAATGCGTTTACAGAAAATGGAACTTGGCGAACCGGATGCCTCCGGTCGCCGACGCCCCATACCGATAGAGAACGCAATTGAGACGATAGACGTAGACGAAGTGATCGTCAGTGTCGGCGTATCCCCCAATCCGCTTATCCCAAGTGAGTTTAGCGGACTTGAAGTGACGAGGAAGGGAACTGTCGTCGTCAACGAAGATACCATGCAGTCGTCTTTAGAGGATGTATACGCAGGAGGCGATATCGTCCGCGGCGGCGCCACCGTAATCCTTGCCATGGGCGACGGACGGAAAGCCGCCGCAGCCATGCACGAACAACTGTCGTCCGGCATCTCCGGGCCAATATAATATTTGCATAACGGGGACATGCAATTTAAACCGACAAATGCAACTTTATGGAAGAAAAGAAATAAAAAAACTTGGATAAAGAAAATATAATAACTAATTTTGCACCCGCAATTTCGCAATGACAAATTATTCATTCCGAAATGTTTTTATATCGGAGACTCCGTAGCTCAGTTGGTAGAGCAAATGACTCTTAATCATTGGGTCGTGGGTTCGAGTCCCACCGGGGTCACTTGATAATAAGGCGGTTACAAGAAAGTGGCCGCTTTTTTTTTGTGCCACAAACAGCTACTATATTTCGGTTTTCAGTTCGATATTCGTTTCCGTACCATTGCCCGGTGATGTATTAATATCTATTTTGCCATTGAAAACCGCAATCCTGTCCTTGATGTTTTTCAGTCCCGCGCCTTTCGAGGCCAATGTTTTGTCAAAGCCGCAACCGTCGTCATACACGGTCAGCATCACACGATCGTTAGTCAACATTAACTGTACGTCTATGTTCGTCGCGCCGGAATGTTTGAAAGAATTATTCACCAATTCGCAAGCGCAACAATAAACTTCGAACTCAACTCTCTCGTCAAACCGCCGGTCTTCGCCGAAAAAGTGAAATTCGACATTGGAAAACGAGAGGCAATAATCTTTCAATGCTGCTTTCAAGCCGAAATGCGACAAGGAAGCCGGCATCAGATGATGCGCCACACGGGCGAGTTCTTCGATGCAGCAATTGATTTTTTCACGAAGGAATGGCAGGTTCACGTCATCGGTGACAAGAGCAATCTTCACTGCCGAAAGCATCCCGCCAAGCCCATCGTGAAGGTCGCGCGCCAGACGTTTGCGCTCTTCTTTTTTGCCTTCCAGCATTGCTTGTGACGCAATAAACTGTTGCTCTTTCCGTCCGTTCCGTATCTTCCGGCGAAACGCCACCCACAGGAGAAACGCCGACAGCACCCCCACAATACCAACAACATACGCGAGCATGTAAATATCCGCCCGCACAACATTCAATGTTACAGAGTGCAATTCATCGCATCCGAACATAACAAAAGCAAGTACGCTCATATACCGCAAATATATAAAATTACACATCATCAACTCCTGTAATAATATGAAATCATAAATCCCGACAAAATTACAATTTTCCGTTTAAATACAAATAAATATAGAAGTTCTTTTTATCATTTACAAAAAAAATATTTGAACAAAACAAAAATACCCCACAAATGGGATTGTCACACTTTAAAATCACGAGTATCTTTGCACTTGTATTTATCTTTTTAACATTCTAACTAATTAATATTTAAGATTATGAAAAAAGTTGTTTTTATTTTAGCCCTGATATTATTTACAGGCGTTTCTCTTGTCAATGCACAAGATATCATTACATTAAGAGAAGACGGACGCGAGATCCGTGCAATAGTTACCGAGGTGGGCGATAGAGATGTCAAATACAAGCCCTATGACAACCGAGGCAGGCAAGTTTATTCCCTGCCTAAATCCAAAATTTTCATGATAGAGTATGAAGATGGATCTAAAGACGTATTCAACACGAGACAAACTGCGAGTAGAAGGCGAACGAACGATTATTATTATGATGATGATGATAACGGTTATGATTACAGCTACGGAACGCAGGAATCGGAGTTTGCCCGGAAAGGATATGCGGGAATAACGATTGGAGGCTCTGCATTATTGGAAGATTACTCTAATCTGGAAAAAAACGGAATACAGTTCAATTTTAATTTCGGATATTTGTTTGGGAGACATATCGGAATTACCTCCTCGTTCTTTTATACCTCGTATGATCTTAAAAATCAGGACGCTTCTTTAGGCCTTACGGGATTCCTTGTCGGGCCGCTGATTTCTTTCCCTTCCGCATCGCAGAAAGTGTCATTTGATCTCCGTCCTACCATAGGGTTTGCGTCTTTACATGCGCAAATGGACGGCGAATCGGAAACGGACGGTTCGGCTGTGGCCGTTGATCTCGGCGGCTCTGTAAGGTGGAACGTTTCGAGTGTGATTTCCCTTAGCGCTAATCTGGATTACCTTTACCACTCGGAATTTGAAGAGAAAGAGTATAAATACGCGGATTTAAAATCTGTGGGCCTTACATTCGGCGTGAATTTCCGGTTTTAAGTAAGTCGAAGGTACGGTAATCTCTTCCGAGACTGCCGTACCTTCGTTAATTACGGCAAAATAACAATAACATCCTTTAAAAAAGGATATAAATTCAAATACAATGAAAAAATTCAACGCAATCGCATGGGCATTATTTACTGTATTCATAGCAATAGTAGGATTTTCAGGATATAATGATGGTACACATTATATGACATGGTTTGGCATAGAACTTTCTGAAACCGGATTTCTTTTATTGATTGTCGTATTTTCCATCTCCGACATCTTCGTCCTCAAAAACGCATTCGGGAAGGACAAGTTCATTGATGAGATGAAAGATAAAGCAGCGGAAACATTCAATAAAACAAACGAAATGGAGATACCGTGTACGGTGACATTGACGCGTCCCGGCAATATATTCGGTATAGCTATGGGAGTACGCGTTTTCCTGAACGGCATAGATCAGGGAATATTAAAAAATGAAGAAACGATTATATTGCAAACATGGCTTATCTTAAACGAACTCATTGTCCGGTTCAATGCCGACGACGTCGTCAGTTCCGCCAAATTCAACGCCGCACCCGGCGGAAATGTGCATATCATACTGAATTATATCAAAAAAGAACTGATTGTAAAAGATTATAAGGACTATTAACATCTCTTTTACGGGTACGTTGCAAAGCGGACGGGACACGGGGACATCTACGATCATAATTTTTATCGGTCTGTGTGGAATATCGAAAATTTCATGTACATTTGTACGCTATAATCTACTTGAAAATTTTATCGCTATGATAGTCGTTCGTTCGGCGGAATCACGCAACAACATAAAAAAGTATCCGGATTCGACAACATCGGGAACAGTTACGGCACAACGAGGCGGTATCCTGATTGTTGACGATAATAAGAACGTCTTGACGGCGTTACGAATCCTCCTGGAAAATTATTTTGAATCCATTACGCTTTTGTCGTCGCCCAAACAGATTCATACGCTGTTAAGGGAAGCGGCGCCCGACATTGTCCTGTTGGACATGAATTTTTCCGCAGGTATCAATAGTGGAAACGAAGGGCTGTATTGGCTTTCGGAAATAAAAAAACAGGATGCAGACCTTCCGGTCGTTCTCTTTACGGCTTATGCCGATATCGACTTGGCGGTAAAGGCATTGAAACTGGGTGCCACCGATTTTGTGGTCAAACCCTGGAATAATGCCAAATTGATTGCCACCCTGCAAGCCGCTTATTCGTTGCGGGAATCGCGTAATAATGTCAAGCAATTGCGTGAACGGCAAAGTGTTTTAAACAGTGAATTGAATAAGGGACAAACAGTTTGCTGGGGCATTTCCGAAGCTGTCAGAAATTTGCGCCTGCTGATTGAAAAAGTAGCCCGGACAGATGCAAATATCCTTATTACCGGTGAAAACGGAACGGGAAAAGAAGTGATCGCCCGCGAAATACAACGGCTTTCTTTACGTAATAAAGAAATCTTGATAACAGTCGATATGGGCGCTGTCACGGAATCCCTTTTCGAAAGCGAATTGTTCGGACATGTAAAAGGCTCCTTCACCGATGCGAAAACCGACCGTACCGGCAAATTCGAAGCGGCGAACCACGGCACGCTGTTCCTCGATGAAATAGGGAACCTCTCCTACCCCTTACAGGCAAAATTGCTAAACGCCCTTCAATCGAGGCAAATAGTACGGGTAGGCGGAAACAAACCCATTCCTGTCGACATCCGCCTGATTTGCGCCACCAACCGCGATTTGCGCGAATTAGTCGGAAAAGGTGAATTCCGCGAAGATTTATTATACCGCATCAATACCATCCAGATAGAAATCCCGCCTCTACGGGAACGGAAAGAAGACATCCCGCCGTTAGCCGAATTTTTCTTAGAAAAATATGCAAAGAAATACAATAAAAAAAACATATCCTTTTCACCCTCAACCCTCAATAAGCTACAAGCCTATCACTGGCCGGGGAACATCCGCGAGCTACAACATACGGTGGAGAAAACCGTCATCTTGTCGGAAACAAATGTCCTGCAAATCAACGATATTTATTTAAGCCCGTCTAATCCGGCGAATATCGAATTAGATAATATGACATTGGAAGACGCCGAAAAAATATTGATCCAAAATTCTTTGAAACGAAATCGGGAGAATCTCTCGGCCGTAGCGGCAGAATTGGGAATTACACGGCCAACGCTATACAGTAAAATGAGAAAATATCATCTGGTAAAGTAAAGACTAATTATTCAATGTTTAAATCCATTCAATACAAACTGTATTTATATACGGCATTGCTGGTTCCGGCAGTTGCCGGAACGACGATTTGCTTCATTACGACAGCGTATTTATATGCAGCGACAGGCGTTGCGTGGATTATCTTTTGTTTTTGGATGCTGGAAAAATGTTACAAACGTTACAATCAAAATTTCAATTTCCTGCTTAACGCCCTGGAAAACGGCGATTATACATTTCATTTTTCGGAGACAAAACTCTCATTGCGGGAGAAAGAAATGAACAAGATGATGAACCGTATCAAAGAAATACTGATAAAGGCTCGCAAAGAGGTTATTGAAAATGAAAATTTCCTGAGCCTTATTCTTGAAAGCGTCTCGACAGGCATCGTGATCGTCAATGACCGTGGCATCGTTCAGCGGGTAAATCAAACAGCCCTGAATATGCTGGGTCTTTCCGTTTTCTCACATATCAATCAATTGCAAACTATCAACGAAACGTATCCCAAACTGTTTCACCAACTGAAAGCGGGCGACAACGTTCAAATTACGTTGACAACCGAACGCGAAGAATTACAAATCAGTCTGCAGACCTCACAAATCCTGCTCAAACGGGGGAAGATGCGTATCATCTCCCTTAACAATATCGGGAATGAACTGGAGATGAAAGAAATTGAATCGTGGATTCGCCTTATCCGTGTGATGACACACGAAATCATGAACGCCATTGCCCCCATCACATCCCTGACCGAAACCCTGCATTTCATGCACCGGTCACCTTCCCGTCCGTCGGAAGATTTGAGGCAAAACACGCTCGAAGCGCTCAAAACTATCAACACAACGGCATCGGGACTGCTGTCCTTCGTTGAATCGTACCGTAAATTCACGGCAGTACCCAAACCTAAAAAACAAAACTTCAACTTGAATGTTTTGATTGAGAAAGTCGTCAAACTACATGAAACAGCAATCCGGAAGAAAAACATCGACATCACGGTTTCATTTCCCGAATCCGAACCGTTCATTCTCTTTGCTGATGAAAACCTGATATCACAGGTGCTGATCAACCTGGTAAAAAACGCGATCGAAGCCGTTGAGACAGGCAAAGGAGAAAAAATCATCCTCTCCGTCGGCAAACAGGCGTCAGACAGACTAAGCGTCCATATCGCCAATAGCGGCCAACCTATCCCACCGGATATCCTGCCGCATATTTTCATTCCGTTCTTCACCACCAAACCTTCAGGGTCGGGTGTCGGGCTTAGCATCTCACGCTACATCATGCGCCTGCACGGAGGCAAACTGCAACATTCCGTCTCCAAAGACGGATTGACGGTTTTCAGCATGATCTTCTAATTCGTCATTGGTAAGGTGACATAAAAAAAAGTTTTTGAAAACCATCCAGCCACAACCGCAAACCGAAATACGCTACCAGCGCAGCTATCAGGAACGAAATCAACACCCACCACACAGTTTCTTTCGGTAATTTGATATACACCTGTGGGTCGATTTCGCCGCGCAGGGAACGGATGTGCGCATTGCGCAACACGCCTTTTACTTCCATTCGCTGAAACTGTCAAAACTCCACTCATTGATAGCCCACCAGCCGACGATTACGGCCACTGCGATCCCCAAACTCAAGCTGCTGATGTTGAGCAGGCCGACGGCTTTCTGTTTTTTGAAATTCCTGATAAATTGTTTCATCATAAAGTATTTCTCAATTACATCTTGCTCTGCACTTCCGCAACGATCTGCCCGTCGAACAGGTTCACGATACGGTGTGCAAACGAAGCGTCATGCTGGGAGTGCGTCACCATTACGATGGTCGTGCCTTCTTTGTTCAGTTCCGATAGCAGATCCATCACGTCGTGTCCGTTTTTGGAATCCAGATTACCGGTCGGCTCGTCGGCTAAGATCAGTTTGGGATTGGCGACGACGGCGCGGGCGATGGCCACACGCTGCTGCTGTCCGCCGGAGAGCTGGTTGGGGAAATGCTTCTCGCGGTGGCTGATATTCATTCGTTTCAGCGCTTCTTCGACCCGTTTTTTGCGTTCCGATTTGCTGACTTTCATGTAAACCAGCGGCAATTCCACGTTCTCAAAGACGCTCATCTCTTCTATCAGGTTGAAGCTCTGGAATACGAAACCGATGTTTCCCTTGCGCGCCTGGGTGCGGTCTTTTTCTTTCAGGTGGCCGACTTCTTTCCCTGCCAGATAATACGTTCCCGATGTCGGATTGTCCAACAGGCCGAGAATGTTCAACAGAGTAGATTTGCCGCAGCCCGATGGCCCCATGATGGCAATAAATTCACCTTCGTTGACTTCCAACGACACTTCATTCAACGCGACGGTCTCAATTTCTTCCGTGCGAAATACTTTCTTCAAATTTTCAATTTTAATCATGATTTTTTGTTTTTTTTAAGTACACCGTGTAAAAATGCACGGCACACAAGTTGTTTATATTTATTTTATTGATTCACATTATTCTGTTTTAATACTGTCGACGGGATTCGCACTGGCAGCCCGCCAATTTTGAAAAGTAACGGTAGCGGCAGTCAGCGCCAGTACGACTGCGAATGCCAGCAGATACACCCACCAGTCCATCGGCGTTTTATAGGCGAAGTTTTCCAGCCACCGGGTCACGCCATAGTAAGCTGCCGGCGCCGCCAGCGCGAAACTGACGCACAGTATACGGATATAGGTACGATTAAACAGCGACAGGATTTCGGCGCTTGTTGATCCGAACACCTTGCGTACACCGATTTCCTTGCGGCGGTATTGAGTTTCCAGCAATATCAGGCCGAATATTCCGACGATAGAAATAATAATGGCCAAAAGACTCATTGAAGAGATATTACGGTTCAGGTTTATTTCCTTTAAGTACAAACGCTGGAATACATCGTCATAAAATTCCACCTCAACGGGGAACGCCGGATCAATACCTGCTACGGTACGGCGAATATAATCGATGGCATCGAACACATTGGTACCGGCTTTCAGGCGGACATATGAAAAGGGAAGCGCGTAAGAAGAACCGGTTAAAAAGATGATATGGTCCTGTTTTTGCCGCAAGGACGTAAATTTGACATCGTCCGTAATACCTGCCACATTGCAGACCGGATTCCCCCATGAGGTCATCTCCATTGTTTCACCTGCTTTTATGCCGACAGATTCCTTCAATGGTTTATTCAATACAAAAGCAATCTTTCTTCCGGTGGTATCCGACGGGATGAAGTTCCGCCCCTCGATGATGGGTATGCGCATCACGTCGAGAAAATTTTCACTCACTTCGAGTGTATATCCGCTGAACTCCCTGTCGTTGTACTTGAAGCTATACCATGTATAACTGTCGGAAGCGCCTACTTTCTGTTTCGAGAACGCAACGTCGTCAATGCCTGCATACGCTTTCAGTTTGCCGGCGTATAAATCTTTGCTGCGTGAACAGATGTCGGCGTTGAGTTTTACGATAGCGATATGTTCCCTGTCGAATCCCGTATCGAAGTTTTGCAGATACCTGTTTTGCTTTTGTATAAAAAGGGCGGCAATGATCAGACAAATGGAAATGACATACTGGAAGCCGATCAGGACGGTACGTAATTTACGTCCGGCGGGCGAAAGTCCGAAACTGCCTTTCAGAACCAGGGCAGGCTGAAACGAAGTAGAATAAAAAGCGGGATACAGTCCGGCGACAACTCCCGTAATCAATGCCGCAAGTCCGGTCAGCATCACGAGCGGGACGTCGTTCTGCAAGTGCAAATCCGCCTCCATAAAGGAAAGATACTGGCGTTCCGTCAAAACAGCAACCAAAAACAGCGCCAACAGCCACGATACAAATGCGGTGATCAGCGCTTCGCCGAGCATGGAAATGCGCAATGTTGCCGTCGAGCAGCCCAGAATCTTCCGCGTATTGATGCCGCGGATACGTACCGGCGTCATAGCAATACTGAAATTCATACAATTAATAGCGGCAATGATGATCACTAACAATGCAATCGCAAAAAGTATCCGTACCATATTCACGTTACCGGTTTTGAATCCTGTCCCGCTGAAATAAACATCGGTCAGCGGCATCAGGCTGATACTGTTTTGACCATTAGTGGCAAGCGGAGAAAAATCGAAGGTTTGATTAAAGTGATCTTCAAACGCCTTTGCCTCACTTTTATCGTTAAACAGAATATACAACAGATAGTTTTGCGAACTCCAGTCGTTTTTCTGCGTCTGACCGATAGCCGTGTAAATCACATTTTTCACTTGTGTATTGTCAGGGAAATCTCTGTACACGCCGCCAACCGTTAACGTTTGACCGTTCGTCAGAAAATAAATATTATCAGGATGCAGTTGCTTTCCGATTGCCGTTTCATTTGCGAACATACGCCGCGCGATGCTTTGCGGAATAATAGCGTTTCCGGGAGCGTCGAGGCAATTGGGATCTCCTTCCGTAAAGTCGAATCCAAAAATTCGTGTAATACCCGGATAGCAGGTTTCAAACGGCAGGTGAAAACCTTTCCGGTTCGCCTCGTCGCCGGTCGTAAGATAAACATCGCCCATCCATTCATCTAATGGCGTGATTATCGTTCCTTCTTTTATTTGGGGCGATGAAGCGATAATCGCGTCGGCAAACGCCCGCGGGAGAATGGTGGCAGGCTCGCCGTTTCTCAGCCAGTCAACCCTGTAAATCCGGTCGGCGTTAGGATGGCAGCGGTCGAAACCGTATTCGGAATTTACTTTCATCATCATCAGGATGAAAGCGGCGAAGGCTACCGACAGTCCCAGTACATTGAGTATCGTTGTCAACCTGTAACGGCGCATCACGCTTAGAAAACCTTTAATTATTGTTGTCATATATTTTAATTATTGTTGTCATATATACAGTTGAATCGCCGTTTCCACACCCGGCGCTTTGTCGAGAAGTCCCCTGACGGCATTCCGCAAATTGATCGGCAAGTAATTCCGGTTGCCGTCCTGTTCGATAACGGTAAGCAATCGCACGATTCGCTCGCGGTTGGCAAAATGTCTGTCATAACTCCATTCGTTCACCACGAATAAAATAAGCAGGATCGATGCAGCCAGTCCGATGGCTAATCCCGTAATATTTATCCAAAGGAAGAAACGGGTGCGTCTGTAAGTATTGAAAATGTTCATTGTATTTATTCTTTATAAGTGATATTGTTACGAAATATTTAATGTCTGTGTGGGATTCATGCGCGCCGCCTTATAACTCTGCGCACTGACAGTCAACAAAGTAATCAGCAAAACAACACCTCCGCTCAGGAGAAACACCCACCAGTAAACAGCGATTTTATAGGCGAAATTCTCTAACCATTTGTCGACAATATACACTGTTACCGGAACGGCGGCTCCAAATGCAATGCTCAGTTGTAACAATACGTCACGGTTGAGCATCAGTATAATTTCGCGTATGGTAGATCCGTTGACTTTGCGGATAGCGATTTCTCTGGCTTTGTATTTGGCATTGAACACGATAAGTCCGTAAATACCCATTATGGCAATTATGACGGCAATGATTCCGAAAATCGAAATCAGACGGGCAAGAGTACTTTCCGATTGATACAGACTGTCTAATTGATCGTCCAGAAAATGAATGTCAAACGGATCGTCCGTATGTTTACTCCATGTTTCTTTCAGATAATCAATCGTCTGCAACGTATTTTCGCCCGCAATCCTCACAAACAGCCAATGCCTGCCGCCATTATAATAAGAACGCTGTGTTATAAAACCCATAGGGCGAATTTCGGAATGTAAACTTTCAAAATGAATATCTTTGATGATACCCACAATTTCATATCTGTCAACTTTTTTCCCGATAATATCATTCAGTTCATATTTCTTCAAGAATGTACGGTTGCAGATGAAACGCGATTTTCCATCGTCGTCCGGAATAAAATCGCGTCCTTCTACCACTTCTATATCAAAAAAGCGAAGAAAATCGTTTCTCACCACCCATACCGCAAGTGCTATTTCTTTCTCATCCACTTCCATTTTCATGCCCCAATTCTGATTAATATATCCGGGAATGGCATTCGAGGCCGTACAATCCAAAACGGTCGGATTTTGCCGAATCTCATCTTCATATATCGTAATGAAATTTTTTGATGCGACGGACAGATATACAATATTTTCTTTCTGAAATCCCCACGAATAATTTGTCATGTAATCGTACTGCACTTTAATGAAGATAGCCATGCCTGTCAAAACGATAGCTGCAAAAAATTGCAAAACAATAAGAATGTTCCGTAGCGCGACGCTTTGCTTCGATTGAGCAAAGGAACTGCTTAACGCCATTGCCGGCTGAAAAGACGTTATTTTCCATGCAGGATAAATACCGAACAAAACAGATAGAAACATTCCCGTCAAAGCAATAACGGCTAATATGCCAACATTTTTACTCAAAAATAAATCGGCAGGGAAAAATTCATCCAGGCGGGTACCTTGGAACAGGACGATCAAAAACAAACTTGTCAGGAAAGCAAGCAGGGCGAAACAGGGCGCTTCCGAAACGGTAAGTGCCTGTAAAAGGCGGGGATTAACGCCCATTATTTTTTTGATATTCATTTCTCTGATACGCGCAGGAATCATCGCTACGGAAAAATTCATAAAGTTAATAAAGGACATCAGCAAGGTGATAATACCAATCGCCATCAACGACAACGTTGTCGCTAAATTGCCCTGTTTTTCGCCGTAGATATTTACATCCCGTCGAAAATATTTTTCGGCGACCGGAATAAACTCCACGCGAACTAAATCTATTGCTCCTTCAAATTTCATCTGCTCTAACTTTTCCTGCAATGGTAGAACATCTTTCCGATCGAGCAGGAAATAGCCCTCATAATTATACATACCCATCTTGTCATAGCCGACCGAGCCTAAGACAGTCGTGTAAACTCCATTTGTCAACGAGCTGTTTGCCGGAAACGATTCGCATACCGCCGTTACGACATAAGAAACGGTGTCCTGCCAAATAGTTTGTCCGATGGGGTCGTTTTTGCCAAATAATCTTTTAGCGACGTCTTCCGTCAGCATCGCCTTGTTCTTTTCGGCAAAAACCTCTTTTGCATCACCGGCAAGGATTCTCGGCGTAAAAACGTCTAAAAAGGCTTCATTCGTATTTATCAAGTGGAACAGAAATGATGTTCCCTGATCTGCCTGAGGGTTGAATAATTTGTTTCCGCCTCTATCCAAAATGCAGCAAGCCTTTACTTCCGGAAAACGGTCGGTAATTGCATGAGCCAAAGGAATACTGATGTGGGCGCTTTGTTTCTCGAATATTTCCCAAAAACAGCTGAATTGATATATATCCTTTGCATTCTTAAAACTCCGGTTGTAGCTAAAATCATAATAACACTGGATCATAGTAACAGAAAATACTGCAAAGGCTACCGACAGTCCGATGATGTTCAAAACCGCCGAAGTTCTAAAACGTTTCAGTACAAATAAGAAATTTCGTATCATCGCTTTGTGTTATTTAAAAATTAATTCTTCCGCATCGCCAAAACCGTCGTAACTTGATACGACCACCTGTTCGCCGGCTTCCAGTCCGTCGAGCGCTTCGTAATAGAGCGGATTCTGGCGTCCGATACGAATCGGACGGCGAACGGCTTTTTTCCTGTCCGGCGCGACGACAAAGATCCACTGTCCGCCCGTATTCTGGTAGAACGCGCCGCGGGGTATCAGGAGCGCCTCCACCGGTTGACCTAATTGCAGGTTGATGTAATACGTTTGCCCGGTGCGGATGTTATCGGGACGCTCACCCTCGAAGATGAAATCGGTCTTGAACTGTTTGTCGCGGACTTCGGGGTACACTTTGCGGACGACAAGATGATGCGTCTTATCCTGACGCTCGAACGTAGCCGACAGTCCGTTGCGCACACGGTCGATGTAGTGCTCGTCGATCAGCGCTTCGATTTTGTAATCCGACAGTACGCTGATTTGACCGATCCTGGCGCCGCTTCCCACCGATTGGCCGATTTCCACGTCGAGCAATCCCAACTGACCGGCGACCGGCGCTTTCACATCTAAATTGTCGACCCGCTGGCGTACTAAAACCAAGTTTTTACGTATATTGTTCAAACTTTCTTCCATCTGCTCCACCTGGATGCCGCGGAAAATGGAATCCTGCCGCTGACGTTCCATTACCAGGTCGCGGCCTTTCACGGCAAATTCATAATCTTCTTTGGCTTGCAGGTATTCCTCTTTGGAAGTCAATTCTTCTTTGAACAGACTTTCGTATTGTTCGTATTTCCGTTTCTTACGGTCGATGTCCAGGTCTAACTGAAGTTTCTCTTTGCTCAGTGTCAATCGCTCCTGTTCCATCGTCACCTGCGTGTTCCGCAGGAAATTCTGTTTCTCGGCCAACTGCGCCTCGCTGTCGAGGATGTTGAGGCTCAGCATCGGATTCGTCAGGCGGACGATCACTTCGCCCTGCCTCACCATAGAGCCTTCTTCCACGACCTTTTCGGCCACCATCCCGCCTTCAATCGCGCTCAACTGAATAGTATTAATCGGCTGCACCTGTCCGTTGACGCGTATATAGTCGTTAAATTCGCTTTTCAGCACGCTTTGCACTATCACTTTATCTTTTTCTACACTGAATTTGGAACGGTGATCCCCGAAAATCATCCACCCCAGCGCAAGCAGGAACACCGCTCCTCCGATCAGGTACGGAACGTGTTTCTTTTGTAAACCTTTTTTCTTTTCTATTGGTATATCCATAGCCTTTTATCCTTTTACATTTATATATAGTTCAAATCTTGTATATTCACCCTCACAGTTCAAAACTCATATTTCCCTTGTAATAATTCAGCAGTTTATATTTCAACTGATATTTCAGATTCGTATAAAGCTCTTCTACGCGGGAATTGAGCAATCGGTTCGAGCTGGTCGACAATTCAATGGCATCGATCAATCCTTCTTCGTATTTGCGGAGGTTCATTTCGTGAGCGCTTTGCATGGCGACGGTTCGTTGCCGCGCGTGCCGGTATTCGTCCGATAATCCGTTGACGTCGGCTACAGCCTGTTCGACTTCGCTATATACCTGACGGAGGAGTTCCTCATGTTGATGCCGGGCGATTACTATGCGTTGCTTGCTCCGCTTCCATTCGGAGGAGCGGGAGAATCCGTTGAACAGGGGTATCGACAGGCTCACGCTGACATATGTACCTTCGCGCAGTTTCAATTGTTCACTGAACGACATGTACGACGTCCCGTCCATCAACCGCGAGAAGCCGGTAGAGAAGCCGGCATTCATCGACAGGGAAGGGAACAGGCGTCCCCGTGCTATGTAATGTTCCATCCGAGTCGCCGACAGAGACTGTGCGGATGCCGACACTTTCGGCAAAACCGATAGCGCCTGTTGGTAAATCTCCGTCACGTCCTGCGTACCGGCGCTTATTAGCGGCATTTGCTCATAGTCTTTAATCAGCAACTCTTCCTCCACCGGCCAGTTCATTTTTTCCTTCAATTTGATTACTTCCATATTGTATAAATTGATTTGCCGGGTAAACAAAAATCGATCTTCGGCTTCTTTCGCCTGTATCTCGGCCAGGTCGGGAATCGATTTAAGCCCCAGTTCCTCCATCCGCCGGAATTTCTTCAGGTTGCGGGCGCTCTCTTCCAACTGTTGTTCGGCCAATTTCACCGTGCCTTTGTAATACAGAACGTTGAAAAAGATTTCCATCACTTCGAAAGTCGTCTTGTCCATCAACGCCTGAAGCTCTTCTTTTCCTTTCAAGCGATTGATTTTCGCCATTTTTGCCCGGTATATCTGGGCGAATCCGTCAAATAAAGTAAGGGAAGAATAAACGTCGTAACTGTTGCTGAAGGTATTAGTGCTGATATACGTATTCGTTTCCGGGTCTACTCCGCGTCCGAAATTCATAGCCGCACCTGTTCCGATATTCAACGAGGGTAAAAAGCCACCAATGGCTTCCCTTTGATTGTATTTGTAAATTTCATTTTGCGCCGCCTGCTTCGCATGTTGAGGATTATGACGGACGGCATATTCAATACATTCTTCTAATGTCCACACTTTTTCCTGAGAAAAACTTCCGGCAGGAATGGCTATTAACAATAGAATCATCATCTTTTTCATCTTTCAATATTTTTTTGTTCATTTACGACTGTAAATACCAAATTCGTGCCAAACAAACAAATCGCTGATAAATAAAGAATTAACGAAAAACAACGAACAAGTATATGTAAAATAATTTTACGCTCAATGACTGTTTTTTTACAAATATCCTCCCGTCTAACGACCGCATGGCGTCCCTTCTGCAAAATTACACTTGGAATTTCGGAATTTTCATGTATCTTTACGGCGTTTATGTCGTCTTAAAAAAACATGAAAATATTTATACATTAAAGAATTAAAGATGAAGAAAAAAATCTATTTGTTTCTGCTGACTTTTGCCGTCGTACAAACAGGCTTTCCCCAATTACCGCCAATTTTCGGCGACCGTTTTAACAGTGTGGCCGAGACAGACTCGTTGAGTCGCGTCTACATAGCGCCACAGCGTATCGTATGGACGTCCGGCAATGATACCCGCGTAAAAAATCCCACTGTCTTGTTGCAGCCGGGTAACGGACAAGCCACCATGGCGAAATCCGAATTTTGCATTTTGAACAGTAGCGAAACGGAAAAGGCCGCTATACTTCTCGATTATGGCTGCGAATTACATGGCGGACTGCAATTGGTAATGGGATCCGGCAACAACAGTCGCCCCTCGCTCGTACGTATCCGCTTCGGCGAATCTATCGGCGAAGCCAACAGTCAAACGCTGAACACCGGAGGAAAAATAGGCTTCGCAACCGACGACCATGCCAAACGCGATATCGTCATAGAGATTCCACGCGACGGCGTCATCGAAATAGGGAACACCGGGTTCCGTTTCGTACGTATCGACTTGCTCGAGGACAATCGTATCGTCGCTCTCAGAGAAGCCCGCGCCATTCTCCGCTTCCGCGACATTCCTTATATCGGCTCTTTCCGAAGCAGCGACAAACGGCTTGACAGCATCTGGATGACCGCCGCTTACACCGTCCATCTCAACATGCAAGAATATCTCTGGGACGGTATCAAACGCGACCGCCTCATCTGGCTCGGTGACATGCATCCGGAAGTGATGAGCATCAGTCGCGTCTTCGGCGCCAATCCCGTCGTCCCGCAAAGCCTCGACATGGCTTGCAGCCAGTATCCCCTCCCCTCTTGGATGAACGGCATGAGCGCTTACTCTTTATGGTATCTCATCATCCATAAAGAATGGTACTATCATCACGGCGACATCGCGTTCCTGCGCAAACACCGCGACTACATTGCCGGACTGATAACGCTTGTCACAAGTAAGATAGATGAAAACGGAGATGAGACGTTCGGCAGCAAGTTCCTTGACTGGCCGTCGTCGCCAAACCATCTGGGCGTCGAAGCCGGATACAGAGCGTTGCTCGTATGGGCGCTAAAAGACGCTACCGAACTGTGCAGTATTCTCGACCTGCCAAATTCCGCTAAACAATGCAAAGAAGGCATCGAACGTATCAACCGGAAAATAAAGTATCCCAATGGCCTCAAACAGGCCGCCGCCCTTATGTCGATTGCCGGGCTGATAGATGCGGGAAAGGCTTGTGACGAATATGTCTCCGTCGGCGGCGCCAAGGGATTTTCAACTTTCTACGGATATTACATGCTCGAAGCGCAGGCGCTGGCCGGACAATATCAGGAAGCGCTCGACATCATCCGCCGTTACTGGGGCGGTATGCTCGACATGGGAGCAACAACGTTCTGGGAAGACTTCAACCTCGACTGGACGGAAAATGCTACCCGGCTCGACGAATGGCCGGTGAAAGGAAAAAAAGATATACACGGCGACTTCGGTGATTATTGCTATCTTGGATACCGACATAGCCTCTGTCACGGATGGGCGTCCGGGCCGGCTGCATGGCTCTCGGAACATGTACTAGGCGTCCGCATCGTCGAACCCGGCTGCAAAATCATCCGCATCGATCCACATCTGGGCGACCTTGAATGGGTCGAAGGTTCGTTCCCGACACCCTATGGCGCCGTTAAAATCAGCCACCGGAAACGTCCCGACGGAAAAGTCGACACACAAGTGAACGCTCCCAAACAAATCAAAGTGATTCGTTGACCGCGTCCCCAAGTTTTCATCTCAATTTTCATTCCACACACTCCGTACACTACATGGAAACAGCAGAATTTCCATGTAGTGTTAATTCGGCTTTTGAAGAAACGAATTTTTAAAAATTCCTTACAGGGAACTCTGTTATCCGTAGCGTCGTACATCCGTAGGGAATAAACTCAATCGTTTCCTCATCGCTCATAATTTCGTCGTGCTGTGAAAAATATTGTATCGGGCCGACCGAACCGTTACATATTTGCCAGCGTGGGATACGGCGGGCTTTTGCACGAACAGTTATGGGCGCATCCTGTAATGTCCATGGCCAAACGGCTACATCGGCAGACTTCTCGACCGTAAAATGTCGTGCAACGGCGTCAGGTTGCAGGTGTCGCCGAGAGAGACAATAGTTCCACGGCGAATCGGACGTTACCTCGTAATACCATGGCCCGTAATGCTCGACCGCGGACGGCTCAAACATTTTCTTCTCCCATTTTTCGTTCATCTTCAGGGCATAAATCAGCGGCCCGCGTTCTACTACGGCCGCACCTCCGTACCATGTATCGACTTTCACCTGCATCGGCAATTCCAGCGTCAGGACATCGCCATCCTGCCATTCACGACCGACGCGCGCAATATCGCCGGCATGAGCATCCACATCGACCACTACGCCGTTCAGACGAACAACCGGCGACATACACCAGCCGGGAACGCGTAGGTGGAACGGGAAAAACGCCTTCTTTTGCTTCTTATCGGGGAAGGTGAATTTAAACCGGATAGATTCGTCGAACGGGTAAGCCGTTTCTTCCGTAACAGTTACCGGAATGTTGCCGGACACTTTGGCCGTCACGGAGGAAGGCGCATAAACCAACGCGCCAAGGCCATTATCGCTGGTAGCAAACCACAGATGCTGCACAAACTTAGGCCACCCTTGATGCATATTGGACGTACAGCAAGGGTAACCGTTCAGTTCTCCAAACAAAATATCGGTATCGTCATGAGGTGTTGAGAAGTTCCGCCACGTACGTGTCACTTGTACCTGATTCACCTGCTGGTAGTACTGACGCGCCGAGAAATCGTCGGTGACCTGTGTCGGCAACGCATTGTAGGCAATCCGTTCGAGATGGTCCGCCCACTGTACATCGCCGGTGATTTCCAGCATGCTCTCCAGCGAAAACATCATCTCCACAGCCGTACAGAGTTCCGAGCCACGTGTCGGTTCTGCGAAGCACAGCAATTCGTCGCCACCCCACAGTCCCATCGGGAAAGCAATCGTACGGCGCATCTCCCTGACAGCTGCTTTCACGGATTCAAGATGCTGTGGGTCGCGGCTCTGCTGGTAATAGATAACCGGCTCCTTGAAGCCCTGACCCAGATTGACACAGTGCAGGCTGTGTTGCGTGGAAAGGCTGTGCCGATGCAGGAAAACATCCGTCCAGTCGAAGGTCTGCCTGTGAATCAGCGTCCCCAGATCCAGCAGGAACTTGTCGCCCGTAATATTATATAGCCAGTAGACAATCATCAGGTTATCCCCGCCCCGTTGTTCACCCCAGAACGTCCAGCGCCCCAGCGGTGTGCGGGGAAGCTCTTCCAGTTGATATTTGAAATAACGTGTCAGAAAAGAGATGATGCGTTCGTCGCCTGTTGCCGAATAATACTGCTGCATAATCTTCAGCACCACCATCTTAGGCCACCAGTCGCGTGCATTGCTTCGTTGCAGACCCTGTTCGGGCGAGCGGTCGGTATCCGGTCCGAAATAACCGTTCGGCTGCTGGGAGGCCAGCGCCCATTCAATCCACGGTTGCACTTTTTCTTTCAATACCCGGTCATTCAAAATATACGCCAGCGGAAGCAGTCCATCGATCCAGTAAGGTCCGCGCTCCCATACATCGCCGTCACCGCCAAGCCATCCGTTACGAGGCCCCATCACTTTTTCGTATATCTTGTCCAGATTGCCGGTCATACCCGTCCGCATTCGCTTCAACTGCTCTTCGAGCCAGCCCGACGGCTTGATGGCGCCAAGCGGCAATTCCATATAAGGTTTCGTCGCCAGCGGATAACGGTTGTTCACATAATTCCCGTTTATCGGCGTACGTTTCACACCTTGAGCGGATATATGCAGCGCTATCGCGCACAAAAAAAGCAGAATGACGATCCGTCTAATTCTTTTCTTTTCCTCATAAATTCCATAGTTTTCCATAAAATCAAATTTTTATTTTCCCGACGTCACGCCATGCGCCCGTAAGACTATTCCCCCTCATAGTCTAACCATACTTTCATCTCGCCGGCCTCACGATTATCCCAGGCATAGTAAGGTATCAGGGTAAACGACCTGTCTCCTCTCTTAGCCGTTACGGTAGTGACGCCATTAAGCAGCGAAGGTTGAAATTCAACCCGGAACATCGTTTCCGGCGACAAGGCGATTTGGTCGAAAGCCTCATTGCTGTCAGCCTCTTCGACGCAATAGACGAGCGGGCCGCGCTGAATGGCGCGTTTGCCGAGATCTTCCTTTACACGCGCATCGGCGGCGACCACTTCCACCGGCATGTCAAAGGCGACGGTAATCCTGTCGCCGGCGTTCCATTTGCGATTTAGGACGACATAGCCCTTTTCGACAACCGGCGAGGCAATAGTTTCGCCATTGACAATAATCGTATATGACTTGCACCAGCCGGGCGTACGCAGGCGGATGGATTCTTTTAGCGGGGAGGATACGGATTCGACGGTAAGCGTCACCGCTCCATCCCAGGGATAACCGGTTTCCTGACGCAGTTTGACGGATTTTTTATTGACTTCAAATTCCGCCACACTGCCGATATAAAGATGCACCCAGACGGCATCTGACGAAACGCCGTAGATATAGTTGCCGACGGAGGGCAGAAAACGGGATATCTGGCTCGGACAGCAAGCGCATCCATACCATGCCTGACGGTGGTGGTTTCCTTTAGAGGCTAGCGGATTGACATAGAAAAACATGTCGCCCTTCAACGAAATGCCCGCTAATGCGCCGTTATACATCGCACGTTCCAATATGTCGATATACTTCGAATCGCCCGTAAACTGATTCATACGCCAATTCCAGTAGACCATCCCTACCGAGGCGCAGGTCTCGCAGTATGCTTCGTAGTTCGGCAGGTCGTAATCTTCTGTAAAACCTTCGTTGTGATGCGACGAGCCTATTCCGCCGGTAACATACATGTTGCGCAACACGACATCGTCCCACAGCCGGTGCATAGCGTCAATATATCCCGTATCCCTCTTGAAAGCGGCAACGTCGGCCATGCCACAATAAAGATACATTGCACGAACAGCATGTCCGGCAATATCCGTCATCTCACGAACAGGCTTATCATCCTGATAGTATAGCGTGTTCCAAGCTCCTTCGCCGCCTTTGCTGCCATGTCCGTGTCCGCGTTCTTCAAGCAACCAGTTGGCAAAGTCGAGGTATTTCTCTTCGCCGGTCACGGTATAAAGTTTCACCAGCGCCAGTTCTATCTCCTCATGTCCAGGCACCCAGTGACGTTTGCCCGGCCCGAAAAGGGACATCATGTGGTCGACCATCCTGATCGCAACGTCCAGTAACTTGCGCTTTCCGGTTGCCTGATAATAAGCCACGGCAGCCTCGGTCATATGACCGGCACAATACATCTCATGTTTATCCATGTTACGCCAGCGCTTTTCCAGCCCTGTCAGCGTGTAAAAGGTATTGATATACCCATCGGAGCGCTGAGCGGCGGCAAATTTATCAATCCACTCGTCCGCCTTACGTTCCAGATCGGGGTCGGGATGATTGGCCAGCGTATAGGCAATACCTTCAAGCGCCTTATATACATCCGAATCATCAAAAAAGATACCCGAATGTTCGCCTTCACCTTTTGCGGCATTTTCGAAATTGCGGATACGTCCCGTCTGATTTTCAATCTGGTCGATACACACCGCCAGCGTTGTCGTCGCATGGCTGTGGAGGCGCGGCGCCCAGAAATTATCGGTAATCTTCACATGCGAAAAATCAACCGGCGCAATCATTCTGAACGACTGCTTGCCGGTCTGCTCCGTTTTGCAACCGACAAAAATAGCGCAAATAAATGTAATAATAAAAAATCGTTTCATTGGTCTAA
The DNA here is from genome assembly GCA_031258835.1 of Tannerella sp. Taxonomy (GTDB): domain Bacteria; phylum Bacteroidota; class Bacteroidia; order Bacteroidales; family Tannerellaceae; genus Tannerella. The sequence goes on along the minus strand of JAIRMH010000154.1, from coordinate 6,509 downwards.
TATTAAGATAAATAATGATATAGTTATTCCTCTCGGCAACGTCCCGTGACGTTTTTATTTTGATTTGCAAATATACATGAAACTTTCGACATTACACACAAACGGATAAAAATTGTTTTTGATTCGAATTTTTCATGTATATTTGCCGAACTATTATGGATACATACATAAATTGTCGCTACCGTGAAGTGTATCTGGAATATGCTCCTCTGCTGTTGCGCTTTGCGGAAAAGTTTGTTTCTCAATTTTATGCGGAAGACATCGTTCATGATGTTTTCTTGAAACTGTGGGACAAACAAATTTTTCTCTTGCCGGAAAATGAGCTTAAACGCGTGCTGTATGTTGCGGTAAAAAATGCGTGTATTGATCTGTTGCGCAGGTTTGCCCTGGAGCAGGAATATATTGATGAGAGAAGAATACAGTTACAATTGGATGAACTTGATTTTTTTGAAGCATCAGATGAATTGTTTATGCGGAAAGATCTGCTTCATCTGTTATTGCAGAAAATAGAAGAGTTGCCTGAGCGAAGTCGCGAAATTTTTAAAATGTCTTATTTAGAAGGCATGAAAACCACTGAAATTGCGGAACAATTAAATATATCTACCCGCACGGTCGAAAATCACCTGTATCGTGCATTAATCTTTTTGAGAAAGGCCACATCTCACTTTTTTATTTACCTCTTCATTCTTCTCAGCAAAAATTGAGTACAAGCGCTATTTCAGGATATACATGATTTTTTTTTGAAAAAAAAGTGATTTTCCTGTGAGTAATTTTCTTTTTCTGTTCGTTGTATGAGAAAAAGAGTTGTTATCTTTTTATGATGATTTTAAAATTTATAGTTGCATGTACGAATATTATTCAAATCTTATCATAAAATATCTACAGGATACTTTATCCGATGATGAAACCGACGTTTTTTACCGTTGGGTAAATGCCGACGTTTCACATAAAAAGATGTTTTTTGAAATGAAAACTGTTTTTGACGCCTGTCGTTTTAGCGACCGACCGATGACAGATGCGGAAAAAAGCTGGAAACGGTTATTATATAAAAGGCGACGTGCCGCACATACAGATAAAAGCTATATGAAAATCCTGCGATTCCCGGGCGTATACAAAAAGATATGGGGGAAAGTGGCTTTGCATGCAGCTATTGCTTTGTTGGCCATATCTGTTACTTCCGCCTTTTTTATATTTACGAAAGACAATCCTGAAATGTTGGCGCCGCGCTATATTGGAGGCAACGGACTGGAAGCCGATGTCATCCTGTTACCGGACGAGAGCCGTGTCAGTTTAGGCTCGAAAACTACCTTTTATTTTAACCCTGATTATGGCGGAACGGAGCGTAATGTCTATCTGGAAGGAGAAGCATATTTTGAGGTTAAACAACAGAAAGAAAAACCGTTCATTGTTAATATAAACGGGATGAAAATTGAAGCGTTAGGCACTGCGTTCAATGTGATGGCTTATCCGGGCGATTCGCTTTTTATGACCACATTGTTAGAAGGTTCCGTACGTCTGACGACAACGCACAATGCGCGGGAAGTCGTTTTGAAGCCTAATCAACAATTGGTTTTTAACCGGAATAATCGTGAAATGCAGGTACATAACGTAGATGCAAATGCCTACATTGCCTGGGTAACCGGATATTATTACTTTTATGAACAAAATCTGAAATCAATCCTGCATCGTTTAAGTTACATTTACGGGGTGACCTTCGAGGTGAAATCAGAGAAGTTGAACAATACCGTGTTTACTGGTACATTCTATCGGGGACAGAGCGCAAAATCTCTGATGGAAATCATCAATTTGTCCGTACCTGTTAAATATAAAATAAAAGACCACCATGTGATAATCTGTGAATAATTAAACTTCCATTGCCGTGAGATCAGTGTTTAATCTTTAAAACATACAAATATATGAAGAATATATACATAATTACTTATGATCCATTCAAAAAAACTATAAAAATCATGAAATTAACACTTGCTTTGTTGACAATGTGCTTTATACAGCTATCTGCCGGTATTTATGCACAAAGCACAAAACTATCCGTTTCAGTCAAAAACGAATCTTTAGAGAAAATATTCAAAGACATAGCGGATCAGTCTGACTTTTTATTCTTTTATAACGCGGAAGATGTTGATAAGAATGAAAAGATCTCGTTAGATAAGAGGAACTGTTCAATAGAGGATATTTTGAAAGAAATATCCCGGGAAACAGGTCTTGTTTATACCATTAAAGACCGTCATATTGTATTGACGCATCATCCTGAATATCTGCAGATGATTACTTCGCAGTCATACAGGAGAGTAGAAGGCGTAGTGCTGGATGCCAATAATGAACCCGTCACAGGCGCAAACGTAGTAGAAAAAGGAACGACGAACGGTGTAATTACCGATATCGACGGTAAATTTTCGATAAATGTTTCGGACGAGCCGGTACTGCAAATCTCTTATATTGGATATATATCGCAGACGGTAGTTGTCGGGGAACAAAAAAGTCTTACCGTCATTTTATCGGAAGACACGCAATTGTTGGAAGAAATTGTGGTTATTGGGTACGGCACGGTCAAGAAAAGCGACATCACCGGGTCTGTCGCTTCCGTCAAAGTCGACGAACTAAGAGAAGGTGTTATCACATCCGTCGACCAGATGCTTCTGGGTAAGAGCGCCGGAGTGAATGTGGTGCAGAACAGCGGAGAACCCGGAGGCGGTTTTTCTATTAATATCCGTGGAGCTAATTCGGTAAATGCCGGAAACAATCCTTTATATGTGATTGACGGAGTACCTATTGATAATGAGCGACCTATAACTTCCGGCTCGATTATCGGATTCAACCAGAACCGCAGCCCGCGCAACCCGCTATCCTCCATCAACGCTTCGGACATCAAGTCTATTGAAATACTGAAAGATGCTTCGGCAACCGCTATTTATGGTTCCAGAGGCGCCAACGGGGTTATCCTTATCACGACAAAAAGCGGTGGTAAAGACGAGAAGACGACCGTCAGTTATCAGGGATATGTGGGCATACAAAATCCGGCTAACAAGCTGAAACTCTTAAATGCCGCCGACTATAAAAGGATCCTTAATGAAATAATAGATGCCGGAGGCGATGATGAATCCAACCGGGTCGGAGATATCGCCAACGGCGGCAAAGGCACCGACTGGCAGGATGAAATCATGAACAGTAATGCCGTCGTTCATGATCACCAGCTTTCTTTTACCGGTGGAACGAAGAAAACAGCTTATTATATATCCCTGAACTATATGGATCAGGAAGGCTTGGTAAGAAATACAAGCTTCGACCGCTATAGCGCCCGTGTAAACCTGCAATCAGAGATAAACAGCCGGTTGAAAATTGGAATAAACGCCACCGGATCTTATATGAAAGATCATTTCGTTGCAAACGGGTTCGGCACAAATGAAGGAGCGGGAGCTATGTATGCGGCCTTTAACTTCGATCCTACTTATGGCGTGATGGATGACGAAGGTAAATATATCGTCTCTCCGTTACATACCATAGATAATCCGGTTGCTATTACGGAAGGAATGCGTTCTCATTCCGATTCATATCGCTTTTTAGCATCCGCTTACGGAGAATATGCTCTTATGGAAGGACTATTCGCAAAATTAAATATGGGCGCTGATTTTATGAATGAAAGCCGTAAGAGTTTTGTGTCCAGCCTGACCAAAGAAGGAGGGAATAACGGTGGTATCGCCGCTAATCAAAATTCGGAAAAGAGTAATTATTTGATCGAAGGCACATTGAACTATACAAAGACATTCGGAACTCATTCACTGAATGCCTTAGCAGGCGTCACTTATCAACGGTTTGTCACCAGCAGGCTGAACAATACGGCATCCGACTTCCCCAATGAATCGTTGGGCGCAGATAATGTGGGCATCGGGAATCAGGAAACGTTCCGGATAACAAATTCCGTAACAGGTAATCGTTTGGCTTCTTATATCGGACGCGTCAATTATTCGTTGCTGGATAAATATCTGATAACCGGAACTCTCCGTGCTGACGGCTCTTCCCGTTTTGGAAAAAATAATCGGTTTGGCTATTTCCCTTCCGCAGCTTTAGCATGGAAAATGTCGAACGAAAACTTCCTGATAGACATAGATTTCCTGACATCGTTGAAACTCCGAACCAGTTGGGGGAAGACCGGCAATCAGGAAATTGGCGATTTCCCCTCCATAAGCACGTTTTCACAGGCCGGTTACGCGATATGGGACGGAAGACAAGTCACAGGAACCGAACCTGCCAAGATGCCGAATCCAAACCTGAAATGGGAAACAACAGAACAATTGAATACCGGTTTTGATTTCGGGTTCTTTAATAACCGGATCAATGGGACTGTGGATTATTATCAAAAGAAAACGACCAATATGCTGTTGAATTTGCCGGTACCTCAATCGACCGGATATGTAAGTATCTTATCCAATATCGGACGGATAGATAATCATGGATTTGAATTCCTTGTCAATACGGTTAATGTGGATATTAAAAACTTTAGCTGGCAATCCGGTATTTCTTTCTCAACTATGAAAAATAAAGTAAAAGATTTGGGAGGTATTGAAGAAATTATCATCGGCGCTGATTATAATCATGTTACACAGGTGGCGATACAAAAACCGGGTCTTCCGCTTAACGCTTATTATGGCTGGGAAATTGAGGGTATATGGCAGACAGGAGATGATTTCAGTAAATTTACGGAAGACTATCAACCGGGCGATCTGAAGTATGTAGATCAAAATGAAGATGGCGTGATTGATGATAAAGACCGTGTTGTATTGGGTAATTCGTTCCCTGATTTCCAATGGTCGTTCAGCAACACATTCACCTGCAAAAATTTCGACTTGTTTGTGTTTTTTGAAGGTGTAGAAGGCGTCTCTATGCTTAACGGGAACCTGATCGATAATTATTTCCCGCTTAATTTCCGCCGGAACAAATTCGCCGAGCTGTATCTGAACCGATGGACGGCGGAAAACCCGACGAATGAATATCCATCGTTTGAAAATCCGCTTAAATTCGGACGTCGGGTAGCCAACTCAAAAACAGTACAGGATGCTTCTTACATCCGACTAAGAACGATTCGTTTAAGTTATACGTTCCCTGAAAATTCGATTTTGGGAGTAACGGGACTGCAACTTTACGTGACGGCGGAAAACCTGTTTACAATTACTGATTATATCGGTTTGGATCCGGCCGTTAACCCGAATAATAACACGAATTTCCGAATGGACTTTAATGCCTATCCGACATCCCGCACATTCATTTTAGGAGCTAAGATCGATTTTTAATGTCAAATCACTTTTAATATCAAATAATATATGAACACACCAAATAAACTATTTATATCTTTTATTGGCATCTTCCTTTTCACCGGTTGTGAAAGCATGCTGGATGAACCGGCAAGATCACAGTTTGCCGAAGGTAACCTGCTTTCTACCAAGCAGGGATTGGAATCCGTACTGGCGGATGCTTACGCTAAAAACTGCGCCGGAGTTAGTTTCAGAAATGTTGTGAAGCGTGAAGAATTTACGACGGATATTCTCTGGCAAACAGGAGGGGGAGAGAACGGTACGGCAATGCCGCTGATGAATTTCAGGTGGGATCCGTCCAATGAAATGGAAGCCATTTGCTGGATGAGGAACTGGCGGATTATCCGTAATTGTAATATCGTAATGGATAATTTACCGAACGTAAATGATATTCAGTCTGAAGATGAAAGAAGACACATTCATGCCGACGCTCAGTTTATTCGGATCTGGGCTTATTATCAACTTTGGGATCAGTTCGGCCCGTTGCCCATTCGCAAAAGTCAGTCGGACCCGTTAGAACTTCCAAAGGCAACTGCGGAAGAGTTTCAGGCTTTTATGGAGAGCGAACTGTCGGATGTAATTGAAAATCTCCCGGAACAGGGAAACGAACCGGCTTACGGACGAGCACATAAAGGTGGCGCTCGCGCGTTATTGTGCAAATGGTATTTAAATACCCGTCAATGGCAAAAGTGCTCCGATATGGCGCAACAGATCATATCCGGCGGGACTTATGCGCTCCATCCTGATTACGAACAGCTATTTGCACTTGAAAACGAGCGAAATTCCGAGTTCATCCTCGTAAAAACCGCGTTAGCTAACTCCGGAACAATTAACATATTATTACCGACTGCGCTGCCATGGGATTTTAAGATGGGATTAGATGGCGGTATCAATGGGGTGGTGAACGAAAAATGGTCGAACTTCGCTTCCCAGTATCGGATGTATGACGAATTTTATTACAGTTTTGATGCGAAGGACACCCGGAAAAGTCGTATTCTTACTAAATACGAAGATTCAAAGGGTAATATAGTCGATTTATTGGTCGACTACAAAGATGCTACCCGCGGCATCAAGTTCCCTCCCGATCCGGCGGCATCCGGCGAAGCCCATGGGAACGACTTCCCTTCTGTCCGTTATGCCGATATCCTTCTGGCTAAAGCTGAAGCATTGAATGAGATCAAC
>JAIRMH010000050.1 GCA_031258835.1 Tannerella sp. | reverse complement strand
TCTGCTTCCAATAGGTCGAATTTTGGGTATTATTCGAACTGGCGATAAACATGCGCGGGTATTTGGAGTCGGTTTTACCTTCCGTCCACATGTTGTCTTTCTGCCATTGCTGCACGTTTCCGGCATTGTTGAATGCCCATGCAAGGTCCTGGTTCAGATAACTGTCGCGTTTGCCTACCCCCTGGAAGAATAGTCCAAGGTCGAAGTCCTTATACGATACAGACAAGTCTAGGCTGTAGATATATCGCGGAATAGTGTTCCCGATGATAATGCGGTCATCGCCGTTGATCAGTCCGTCGGCGGTGTCGGGTATGCCATCACCGTCGCTGTCAAGCGTCAACTGATCAACATATTTCACGTCGCCGCCCTGCAGCCGTCCGTATTGGGCGACTGTCCAGGCTTTTGCGTCTTCAAATGTAGCGAACAGCCCGTCATCCTGCAATCCGTAAAGCGAATTAATCGGGTATCCTTCACGGTTGGTACGCACATCGAAATTGCTTACGATCCCTTTCATGTCCAATATCCTGTTATGAACGTCCGACAAGGTAGCCGTCGCGCTGTACGTGAAGTCGCCCTGCCGGTTCCTGTACGACACGGAAAGGTCCCATCCTTTGTTTTCGACCTTGCCGGCATTCTGACGCGGACTGTTGCTGTATCCCATCACAGCCGGTATGTCCATATTCATCAGGATGTTATCGGTCGTCTTGACGTAATAGTCGAACACGACCTCCCATTTATTAAGGAAGCCGAGGTCTAAACCGATATCCGTCATCGTTGTAGTCTCCCACGTGATATCTTTCATGGCATAAGTGGTAGCGGCGTAACCGTCGGCTACCACACGGTTGAAGACGACCGGCACATTCAAGTTGATATCCATGGAGAACGGATAATTACCAAGCCCTTCCTGATTACCGAGCTGCCCGTACGAACCGCGGATTTTTGCGTTGCTAAGCCACTCAATGCCTTTCATAAACGATTCTTCCGAGATACGCCATCCGGCAGAGAACGACGGGAAGAATCCCCACTTGTAGCCTGGGGCGAACCGCGACGAACCGTCGTAACGCATCACCGCTTCAAACAGATATTTACCTGCAAAGTCGTAGTTCAACCTGCTATAATACGATTGAAGCGCCCATTCGTCTGCATTTCCATTGCCTGTCTGGTTCAATACAGGAAATGCCGCAAGCTGGTCGTACTGAAATTCACTCTTCTCGCGATAAGCGTTTACGTTTTCCCAATAGTTGGTAATCTGCTGAAAACCGCCTATTACATGCAGGTTATGGTTGCCGAAACTCTTGTCGAAATTAGCCTGTACTTTCGAGTCCTGATTCAGCGAATAATCTTTATTCATATATATACTGCGCTGTTGTGGCCATCTGTAAGTGATTTCTTCATCCATATTATATGTTTCCACAATATTTTTAAATCTTTTGTTAGTCGAGAAGTTCATCTTCGGGGCGTAAGCAAAGTCGAAACGTAATTCTTTGATTGGTGCCCATGATGCTTTCAGATTGATAATAGCCTCCTGATAATAGTTGCGATTGTATCCGACGTATTTTTCCTGACTGTTCACCCATGTGTTTGTGCCAAGTTGAACAAACGCCGGATTTCCTGCCGGCGTAATATAGGGATAAATAGATGCGGTTCGGCGAATTTCTCCCAAAAGAGAACCTACATTGTCAACTCCACCTCCGGTCGGCTGGGTTACCAACGAATGACGTCCCAATATGTCTATTCCGGCAGAGAATTGTTCCGAAAAATTGTAATCGGTATTGACTCGCAGGCTGTAACGTTTCAATCCCGTATCGCGTAAAAGACCTGTTTGATCCTGTATGCTCAAAGATGCTATGGCTCGCAGTTTGTCGGTGCCTCCGCTGAAACTCAGGTTGTATTGCTGCTGAAACGCGGGCGTTTTATAAGTGATCGCCTGCCAGTCGGTATTCGGATAGCGATACGGATCGGAGGCCATATTGTTACGGTAATTGTTAATATACTCTGTTCCATACATCACGCCGCCAGGCGCTCCGGTATCCATATTTCTGGAATCGTTTGACGATGCCAGGTCGTATAGTTCCATGTAATCAATCGCTCCGAGAAGCGTTGGCATGTCAGTGGGTTGCTGCCAGCCCAGATTTCCACTGAAATTAATGGCAAATTTGCCGTCCTTGGCGCGTTTGGTCGTAATCAGGATAACGCCGTTCGCTGCACGCGAGCCGTAAATGGACGACGATGCGGCGTCTTTCAGGATAGAAATACTTTCAATATCGTACGTGTTGACGGCATTAATTGAGCTTGCAACCCCATCAACCAGCACAAGCGGATCGTTGTTGTTAAGCGTTCCGATGCCGCGCACTCTCACGGATTCACCTTCATTGCCGGGTTGTCCTGAAGTTGAAGAAATGGAAACGCCCGACGCTAAGCCCTGCAATGCAAGCGTCGTACTCATCACCGGGCGTTTTGCCAAATCTTCACCGCTGACTGCCACAACAGAACCGGTCAGGTTGACCTTCTTCTGTGTGCCATAACCGACCACAACGACTTCATCCAACGCCTGCATATCTTCGTGCAGCGTAATTTGTAGCGTTGTCCTGTTTCCTGTGACGACTTCCTGTGTCACATAACCTACGTAAGAAATTTGTAGTACGGTGTTGTCGGTGACGGTCAGTGTAAATCTGCCGCTCTCATTCGTAATGACGCCGTTCGTCGTGCCTTTTTCCTTCACATTCGCCCCGATGACCGGTTCGCCCGTCTGATCAACAACCGTACCTGTGATGCGAGTCTTACTCTGCTGCGGTTCGAGCGTTTCCTGCGAATCGCCGTCGCGCGCACTTGCTGCCGTCATCCCCGTCATCAGGAGGAAAACGGACAGCGTCATAATCTTTACAAGTTTTTTTAGTTTGGCATTTTTTATGCCGTTAATTGATGTGTTTGTCATATTTATATATGATTAATTGTTTTTAATATGGTATATTTCTCATTTTAAAGTTGACGCGACCGGGAAACGATACCGGCGTACCCCAGTCGCTTTGCTGTCATATTTGTTCATTCTTTTTTTGTTCCATAGGCAATTCGATTTTTGCATACGTATGCGATGAAAATTACATACGTATGTAGTGAGGTATTGCATACGTATGTAATGGTGTGTTACATACGTATGTAGTGATGCATTGCATACGTATGTAATTTTCGCTACATACGTATGTGATTTCCGCAGGCATTTTATTCGCTTTTTTCAAAGTGAAG
>JAIRMH010000011.1 GCA_031258835.1 Tannerella sp. | reverse complement strand
TTAAACCATTGCTTCCGATACTAATTTTCCGTCGAACAGGTTGATGATTCTGTCGGCGTATCCGGCATCGTGGCGGCTATGCGTCACCATGACGATGGTTGTGCCGTCGTTATTGAGTTCCGTTAACAGGTTCATCACTTCTTCGCCGTTTCGGGAATCGAGATTTCCGGTTGGCTCATCGGCCAGGATCAGCTTCGGATTCGCGACTACGGCGCGCGCAATGGCGACACGCTGTTGTTGTCCTCCGGACAGTTGCTGCGGGAAATGTTTTTCACGGTGCGTTATTTGCATTCTTTCCATTGCCTGCTCTACTTTCTTTTTTCTTTCGCCTGACGATACCCCCATATATAATAACGGCAGTTCGATATTCTCAAAGACCGTCAGTTCGTCAATAAGGTTGAAACTTTGAAAGACGAATCCGATAACGCCTTTCCGTAATTTTGTACGTTGCGATTCATTGTAACCGCTCACTTCCGTTCCGTTCAGGAAATACTGACCGCCGGTCGGGTTGTCTAACAGTCCGAGGATGTTGAGCAGTGTCGATTTTCCACATCCTGACGGTCCCATAATAGCGACAAACTCGCCTTCTTTAATTTCCAGACCGACATTATTCAATGCCCATGTTTCCACTTCTATCGTGCGGAATACTTTTTGTAAATCAATCGTTTTAATCATAGCTTTATTTTTTTTTATTGTTTTTATTCTAATATCATAATAAGCATTTCACTTTCGTCCATGTCTTCATACATGGAACGTGTTTTTTCCTGCTGTGCAACCGGTAACGACGAAAAACTTTTGTGTTTTAACATCATTTCCAGATGCGCTTTCGTATATCTTGTATATAAATTTTTCCCATATACCTGCATCTCATTAAATAAAATGGGCAGACTTTCGTCTATCTCATTTGACAATATAAAATCATCCGGGAAATTATCAAAAGGGATACGGTATAATTTGTTCTCGTTTTTATCATAGTATGAATAAAAGAATTTTACCGAATGATTGTTTCTGTTTGCCGGACAGTCATAGTTTTCCGTATGAATTATAACGGCAAACTTATCTGTTTCGATCCATCCGTTTGGAATTAATTTATCGGATTTGTCACCGAATAAAGCCGTGTTTACGTCAGCTTTGCGTTCCCCGAAGTCAAATACATAAGCGGCCGTAAGTTCGTTTGGAGAGGTCATGCGGTAAATCGTATCGTTATAGGCCTGACGGATAGTCAGGATGTTGTTATAATAATAAAATTTGCCCCGGTCCGGATTCGGATATGCTCGTTGAACAGATTCGACAAGTGAATTGTAATTCATGAACCGGCATAACGTGTCCCCTTTTATTTCGAAAGAATACATAAAAGGCGCAGGCTCCCGGGCAAGAACGTTGTATTGATAACTTATATAACTCTCCGGATTGATAAACATGGCGCGACCGCCTCTATAGGGTCGTGAAAGGTATGTTTTTTTAGAGGTGACGTTATGTAAATCCAACCGCGCTTTACGTCCCTGCACTGTAAGGATCATGCAGTTGTCATCAAATACTGAAAAGTTGTGGATCATCTTTGTTTCTGAAGTCTCTTGCATGGATATTTTATTGCCGTATTCGGGAAGTTCTTCCATTACGGCAATTGTATAGATGAAATTTCCCTCTCTATCATAGCAATGATATCCGAAAATAAAATCTCCGGCGATCATGTTTCCGGCAGTAAAGTAAATGTCGGAGTTCATCCCGCTAATAAAGGTACCACCTCTTTCTTCATAAGAAATTTCACACTGTGCATTTCCCAGAAAACCTTTCTTTTGTTCCGCAAACGGATGTTTAAGTTTGACATATTTTACTTTTGAGTAATAATCCGCCAGGTTGAACTCTTTTTCTTCCGGGCGCTGCGCTAAGTTCAGTTTGACGGGAGGCGCCGACGAATTGATTTTCCTTACTTCATTATAGCGGATTCCCGGATTGGGAATAACCGTATCCATTACCACTTCCGTTTCGTATTTTACGGTTGCCGTGAATTTTTCCGCATCGCTTTCTTCTACCGGGTCCAGCGTTTGTTTTTTAGCGTTCCCGCCGCATCCTGCGCAGAGAACTGTCAATATTAAAACTGATATTTTTTTATAGACTTTCATAGTTTTCGTAATTTATATCGTTAATTTATTCGTTTCTCAGGGATTCGACAGGATTTTTGCGGGCTGTGAGCCAAACCTGTACAGCAATGATGATACCTGTTACAAATAGCGCCAACAATGGGATGGCGATAAATATCCATCCGCTTAGGGGCGTTCGGTACACATAATTTTGCAGCCAGCGGTACATGACGACAAAACAAACAGGAACGGCAATGACGGAAGCAATAAGTCCGAGTACGGTTATACCGCGTGCAAAAAGCAGGATAATATCCGAGATGCTTGCTCCGTTGATTTTTCTGATGGCAATTTCTTTTGTCCTTTTTTCGATCATAAACGACACCATACTCACGACTCCTATCAAGGAAAGTAAAAACGAAATGACGGCGAAGAATGACAACATTTTGGCCGTCCGCAGTTCGTCGGTATACATTTTGTTATAATCATCATCGACCGTATGATACATGACCGGGCGCTTGGCATAACCGGGTTTCATCTCTTTGTATTTGGCGAGGATGTAATCCAGTGTCTCCTGTTTGTCTTTCCCTGTTGTCTTGATAAACACGGATGTACTCGCTTCCGGGTTAAAACTGATGATGAGGGGTGTTATGTTTGTGCGCAGCGGTTTGAAATTAAAATCTTTCACTACACCTATAATCTTGCCTTTCAATCCCCAGCCGTATGTCACCGTAATGCCAAGGGGATTTTCTTCTCCCATTAACCTTTGAAAACTCTCGTTAATCACGATATTAAATGATTTATCTTCGCTGTATTGCCACCATTTTAATCCGGGAGGGATAAATTCGCCGCTCACTAATTGCAATCCGAACGTATTTGCATAATGATAATCGCAAAAGATTTGCGTAAATTCAATTTCTTTTACCGCATCATTGCAACCTTCCCACGAAACGCCGCTATATCCCAATGAAACATTATATGGGGGGCCGTTTGCTATGGTAGCGTCTATGACATTGGGATTTTCGTTTTTAATGACTTTTATAAAATTGTCCGCATCATACCAGAGTGATGATTCAAGTACGATTATGTTTTTACGGTCAACGCCCGTTTCGGCATTAAAAATTGCATTTATCTGTTTATAAATGATTAGCGTACATATCAATATGGCGATGGAAAGGAAAAATTGCAGCCCCATCAGGGTTTTGCGCAGCATCTCTTTCGAGCCGGTTTTAGAGGCTCCCCGCAATATGAATACAGGATTTAAGGAAGATAAATAAAACGCGGCATATCCGCCCGACATAAGGGTCACCAATATACATACCGCCAAAGTGATAATGATCGTCATTCCGTCGAAATCGAACGTTATCCGGTTTCCCATTATTTCACTGAACCCGGTGAAGGACGCTTTCGTTAATACCAGCGCTAACAGAACCGCAATAAAAGAAAGGATAAACGATTCGAATAAAAAACGCTCTATCAGCCGCCGTCTTTCCGCTCCGGCGACTTTGCGGACACCGACCTCTTTCATGCGGTTCAACGCACGGGCTATCGACGTATTCACATAGTTGATGATAGCGACAATCAGAATCAATAAAGCGGCAAACGAAAACAGGTAAATCTGGTTTAACCGTCCGGCGGCATTTGCATCAATACTTGCCGGCGCATGCAGATGCATGTCTTTTATCGCTTGCAGACGAAGTTTGTTTTTTGTGTCGCTTTGGGCAGATAAAAAATCTGCTAATTGCTGTTCGAACTCAGGGGTTATCTTTTGCCCTTTTTTCAGCATGATATAATGATTGCCGTAACCGATTCGTCCGTGAGGTTCAAGTATGTCAAAATGAATATCGGTATTGACAGGCATTTTGACAACCGCTTCTATTATACATTCGACGCCACCTCTGCTGCCGAATACGACTTTTTTCCCAATAGCCGATTGGCTACCGAAAAATTTACGGGCGGTTTCTTCCGCCATGATGCATCCTTTGTTTTTCTTTATGCCTTGCGGCGATCCTTCGATGTATTCAAAAGCAAACATTCGGAGATAATCTTCCTGCGCACTGACTAATGTCGCCATGATCCCGTCCTGTTCATCTTTTCCGTCTTCAACAAAAGGCAGCGCTTCCGGGTGATGGTAGGTTGCCGCTTCTATTTGTGGAAATGTCTCTTTCAACTTGTCTGTAATAGACGGACGTATCCATTTGTTGTAATGTTTCCCGTCTTCGCGCATTTCTTCAATCATCAGACAGTAAGTCCGGTCGGCATAGGGATAACAGTTTTCGTAGCTTAGTTCGAACTTAACCCAGAAAATAAGTAAGAAACAGCAGGCGACAGCGATTGACAGCCCGACAATGTTTACGGTCGAATAACCTTTGTCATTCAATATACTCCTGACAGCAATTTTTAAATAGTGTTTCAACATGATTTTAATGTTTTTTATATCCGTTATTATTTCAAAATTAATTCCTGTGCATCTCCGAAATAGTCATATCCCGAAATGACGACCTGGTCGCCGGCTTTCAATCCGTCAAGAATCTCATATTGTCGCGGATTTTGCTTTCCTATGACGACCGGTTGCCTTGTCGCTTTATGGCCGGCTTCGTCCAACTTGAAGATCCATCGTCCGCCGGTCGAAGTATAAAAGTTCCCCTTCTCGACGACAAGCGCGTCTTCGGGTTGTCCCAGTTCTATTTGCGTCCTGTATGTTTTCCCGATGCGTATGTTGTCCGGTATCTCATTGACAAAAAGAAGATCTATTTCAAAGTTGCGGTCTTTGATTTCAGGATTTATCTTTGTCACGCGAAGTTCATATTTCCTGTTTTGATAGGATACGGACGCCGGAAGTCCGATTGAAATGCGCTCGATGTAATATTCGCTTATCAGGGTTGTCAGTTTGAGGTCGTCGACGCCTTTTATCTCGCCGAGGCTGCTTCCGGCAGCCACGCGGTCGCCGGGAATGACGCTTACATAACTTAGTTGTCCGCCTATTGACGCACGGACGATCAGATCTTCAATGCGTGCGCGATTTCGCACATATTTTTTTTCTTCCCGTTCCTGATCATTTTTCATTAAGTCCGTTTGGATAATATTCATCAAAGAATCGTGGCGCAGTTCTTCGAGTAACAACTGTGTATTTTCGTTCTTGAAATTATAATCGTCCGACGCCACTTCCATTTGCGCTTTGCTTTTGATTCCTAATTCAAACTCTTCCCTGTCTAAGTTGTATTGCTTACTTTGCCGTTCGAGTTCATATACGGTTTTGAGTACGTTACGTTTCAATTCCGACGAGCGGCGTTGCATTTGGAGCGTTTTTTCCCGGTAACTGATTCGCTGTTTGTCAAGTTCGTCCTTTTCGTCCTCTATCGCACGCAATAACTCGAGATTTTCAAGAATCAGAATCGTATCGCCTTCGTTCAGCATACTGCCATCTTCAGCCACAATGCGCTTAACAATCCCATTTTCCATGCTGTTAAGTTTAATCGTCAACTTTGGTTTCGCAATACTTTCGACGTCTATATATTCGATAAATTTATCGTTAACGACCGTTGCTATCTGGACATTTTCCTTGTCATACCGTAATTTCGACGGGCCAATCGTAGAAAAAAGCAGGTATATTATCGAACCGGTTAATATAAGGACGCCTGCTATCAAGTATTTGTACCTCAGCAACGGAGGTTTTTTTTCTAATTGGATATCCATATTTCCTTCATTTTATTTTAATAACAAATCATAATCTTCCGTAAGCGGACGGTTTTTCTCGAAATCGTATAATGTCAGACTTCGCAGGGTGTAGTAAAGAGACCAGTAATTATACAGGCAATTGATATAATTACGTTTTGCGGTGTCCTTTTCGGATATGGCGGCGTTAAGGTCAAGAATAGTCGACTGTCCGAGTATATACAGGCGGCGGGCGACGTCGTTCCTGCGATTGGCCGTCCGGTCGGTTTTAGCGGCTACATTGACCCTGTTTATCTGCAAGTTAAACTGTTTTACGACTTTCGTCACGTTCAACTCAAAGTTGGTCATGTTTTGTTCTACTTGCGTATATACCATATCGCGGTTGGATTTGGCTACGCGGATGCGCCCCTTAGCCCTGCCCCAGTCGAGTATCGGAAGGCGTACGCCCAATTCCACATATTGCTGGTTAAACGGGTTTTTGTAGGCGGCGTCAAGGACGCTTCCCGTTTGCGTAAGCCCAAGCTGGGCGAACAAATCCGCCTTAAACCCTGACAATGACTTGGCGTATGCAACATTACTTTCACTCTCCAATTTCCGGCGTTTCATATTAATGATATCCGGGCTGTTTTCCGATGCCATCACCAGGGCTTCTTCCAGACTTACGGAGAATTGAGGGACATCATCGTCGATCGCAACCTCTATTTCCTGTTTGTCCGTTATACCTAAGTAATAACGCAGCTCCTGCATATAATCATCCACCTCAATCTGTGCATTCAGCATATTGCTTTCTTCATTCAGACGGTTTACTTCCAATTGCAACATTTCGTTTTCCGTAATCGTTCCAATGTTATAGCGTCCTTTGGCGAAAGTATACAGCGTATCCGCATTTGCATAATTGGTCTTTGCGATATTCAGGTTTGTCTGTGCACGGGCTAAATTGAAAAACTTCAGGATCGTTTGCGCGGCAACCAGTTCCAATGCTTCCACATAATTTTTTTTTGCTTCTTCGTAGCGCAAAGGTTCTATTTTTCTGTCCCATTTTAAAGAATTATACCCGAATAACGACTGGCTGTAACTGACGATAACCGGGTTTGATTTATACGTTGACGAGCGGGCGTCGCCATATAAATCAAGTCGTTGCAGACCTGTTTCGACCGAAACGGAACCTCCCGTCCATGGTATGTTCTGCGTAACGGATAATGCGCCGTCTGTTATCAACTGGTTTTGTTCGACGTATTGCGAAGCGCCGTCGGGTAAATTGACGACATTAATCTGGTGATAAAAGTTCGGACGTGACGTAAGCGTTAACGACGGCAGGTAGTTGGCTTTGTAATAAGTATAATTCCAGTAAGACGACCGGAAACCGTGACGCGAGACCAGTATATCCGGCGATTGCCGACGAGCTATGTCTACAGCATCGCCTATTGTCAACGCCAGAACGTCATCTTTATGCAAAGTCGCCTCCTGTCCGTGACACAGAAACGGAATAATCGGGAGAAACAACAAAAATATGCGTTCACAAAATTTCATACTTCAATTATTTGGTGGAGAACTTCATTTGTTAAAAATTGAGCGTTTGTCATTTTTTTACTTTCAATTTTCCACTACTTGCGTTTTTCTATTTCAATAATTGTGCCATTAGAATAAAGTGCATATTATCAGCATATTAGACGAAATGCACTATTTTGTAATATGTGCGTTTTTGTAAAAACAAAGTGCGCTTTCGCACCTTTACGGATAGGATTTTATTCCACGTTTAGGATTTTATTCCATGTTCGTTTTACATATTCAATTTTCCCCTATAAATTTCGCCGGACATTTTTATCTGTCTATGTGGAATGTCAAAAATTTCATATACATTTGTTGCGGCTAATAATCCCTATGACAATGAACAAAAAAGGAAAATTATTAATTGTCGATGATAATGAAGATGTTCTTTTTGCCTTAAATACGTTGCTGTCGTCGTATGTAGAAAAGGTAAAAGTCACTGCTAATCCGGAAAGTATTGAGCGTTATATGCGTGAATTTCAGCCGGATGTGATCCTCCTTGATATGAATTTCAGGAAAGATATGGTTAGCGGCGAGGAGGGTTTTTTGTGGTTGAAAAGGATTTTAAAATACGATCCGGAATCGGTTGTCGTTTTGATGACAGCTTATGCAGATACGGATAAGACGGTGAAAGCGATTAAAGCCGGAGCGACAGACTTCATCCCCAAACCATGGGAGAAAGAGAAGTTGCTTGCTACGTTGAATGCCGCTATCAAGCTCAGGGAATCGCAAAAAGAGACGTCGGTGCTGAAAAGTCAGCTTCAGGCATTGAATGTGGGCTTGTCCGACGAGATTATCGGCGAATCGGCTGCTATGTCCGAAATTTTGAATATGGTAAGAAGAATCTCAAATACGGATGCAAATGTTCTTATATTGGGAGAGAATGGCACGGGGAAAGATTTAATTGCACGGTTTATTCACCAAAATTCGCTCCGGCAGCAGGATATTTTTGTAAGTATCGATTTGGGGGCGATATCCGAAAGTCTATTCGAAAGCGAATTGTTCGGGTATGAAAAAGGTGCGTTTACGGATGCAAAAAAAGAAAAGCCGGGACGCCTGGAAATAGCTTCCGGCGGCACGCTGTTTCTGGATGAGATAGCCAATTTATCCTTGTCAATGCAGGCAAAAATACTTACGACAATTGAAAAAAAACATATTTCCCGTCTCGGCTCAACGAAAAATATCCCGATAGACGTCCGTTTTATAAGCGCCACAAATGCGAATATTTACAGGGCTATTGAAAACGGACTGTTCCGGCAGGATTTGTTATACCGCATAAACACTATTGAAATACATATCCCTCCGTTACGGGAGCGGGAGAATGATATTATCTTGCTTGCCGAATATTTTATCCGTAAATTCCGGAATAAATATAGAAAAGATGTACACGGGATATTGCAGGATGCAAAACGGAAACTGATGACGTATACATGGCCGGGCAATGTGCGTGAACTGCAGAACGCCGTAGAGCGCGCCGTCATTTTGTCGTTCGGAAAATATCTGAAAGCAGATGATTTTATTTTCACCGCGCATGAAAACCGGCAGTTTAAAAACAGCGAAAACCTTAACCTGAAACAATTGGAACAGGATGCGATAGAAAAAGCCTTGCTGGTAAGCGATGGAAATATGAATAAAGCGGCTGAAATGCTTGGAATTACACGTTATGCGCTATACCGAAAAATGAAAAGAAATGAATAAACACAGGCACAAACAGTTTTTTATTCTTTTCCTGCTGATAATGTTTTCGGTCGGCGGAGGTATATGTATTGCAAGAAGCTGGTATGGATTGTCGCTTTTGTCGTTTATAGCGACGGGAATAACCGCGTTCAGGCTGATGTCCTTTCAGAACCGTACGATACGGGATTTACGCAGGTTTGCGAGCGCCGTTAAGTTTGGAGAGTTTAACATCTCTTTCCGAAATTCCGTTGAAAAGGGGTTGGATAAAGAGATCGGCGCAAAACTTGAAGACGCGCTCGAAATGCTAAGTGAAAAAACACAACAGAAGGAAGGATGGTTAAACTTTTACGATTTGCTGTTGAATCGCATTGATTTTGCGATTATTGCGGTCGACGCTGACGACCGTGTCACTTGGATAAACAAGGCTGCCGTAAATATGGTCGGACGGTTAAAGGAGCTATCAGGGTTAAGTGACTTCTCCTCAGAAATTTACGATTCTGTCAGGCAATTGACGCCCGGAGAGATAAAAACGGTGAAGCTGTCGGATGAATACGGCAACAAAGACATTGCCGTTTCTATGGCGAACGTATATATACGTGGAGATGATCTGCGGATCATCAGTCTGAAAAACATCCGCCCGATTATCGAACAGACAGAAAGCGAAGCATGGCGGAAACTGGTCGGTATCCTTCGCCATGAAATAATGAATTCGATGGCGCCTATTATTTCGCTGGCCGAGACGTTCTCGGCATCGGATGCGGAGTTAAATTCCGATATTATTCATAAAACGATGCAGACCATTTAC
>JAIRMH010000348.1 GCA_031258835.1 Tannerella sp. | reverse complement strand
TCGAAATATCTTGCTGTTTCGCACTATCATAAATACTTTTTTTAATTGATTAAATACCACGCTGTTAAAAATTCGCCGTAAATATAGGTATTATTTTTGAAATAAAACAAATTTTTTGTGTGTTTTTTTATGTTCTCCCCTTCCGGAGGGGTTTCTACTAATAATAAAAAAAGAGTGATTTATCCCATATGCGGTTACTTCACTCTTTTTTTTCTGAAAATCTCTGACCTGTATTATGCAGGATGGATAGCTTCAGTAGGACATGCATCCGCGCATGACCCGCAATCGGTACACATTTCGGAATCAATTTTATAAATATCACCTTCCGAGATAGCCTCAACCGGACATTCACTAATACATGTACCGCAAGCAATACAATCTTCACTAATCACGTAAGCCATAATCTTTTTCTGTTTAATTATTAATAATTTTGCCACCCGAAAATGCGGAAATATCCGTATTTCTTCGTTAATGACTATGCAAAATTACATGAAAATTCTGAATTTACAAACACATACGGATGAAAAAAGTTTTTTACTGAAGAAAAACAGATTATTTTTTTCATAGATGAATAACTTTTTCTGTTTTTTCAGGCATGCAATATCTTTCCTTCTCTCACGTTATTACTTGTAAACATACAGGATTATTGAAAAAATTAGCTTACATAGTCTCGTTCATATTACTTGCACTCCCGTCGTTTTCACAAAAGCGGAAAGTGTATAATCAGCCTTATGCCGACTACAAACTGTATCATTTTGGTTTTCACGTAGGCCTGCATTCTCAGGATATGCTCTTGACGAACAGAGGCTATGTGACGCCAGACGGCAAAGTGTGGTATGCCGAAATTCCAAACTATTCACCCGGGTTCAGTGTTGGGGTGATTGGTGATCTATTCCTCAATCCATACATGAATCTGCGCACCTCCCCGACCATTCATTTCGGTGAAAAAACCGTATATTTCAAAGAATTAACAAGTAAAGAAGAATTACACGTCCCCCTTCGTTCCAATTATTTATCGATTCCTATAGACCTCAAAATATCATCCATGCGTCTCAATAACTACCGTCCGTATGTGACAGGCGGCGTATACGGGGCTATTGACTTGGGGCGCAAAAAAGGCGGCATCCTTTTGTTTAAACAAATTGATTATGGCTTCGAATTTGGCTTTGGCTGTAATATGTACATGCCATTTTTCAAATTAGCGCCGGAGATAAAATTCAAATTCGGATTAGCCGATTTATTGGAAAAAGACCGTAGCGACCTCAGCAATGAACAGGATAAATTTTTTACGGAAACCTTATCCAAAGCCACATCACGCATGATTGTTCTAACGTTCAACTTCGAATAACCCCCACCCTGCCCCAATTGATAAATTGTAATGCACAACACCTTGCCGCATGAAGCATATGCGACTTTAACGTTCAAAGTATAAGTTCAAAATAGATATATACGGACGGCGAAGCGAGTATTGCGCTGTCAAAACGATCCAACATACCGCCGTGTCCGGGCAACATATTCCCTGAATCTTTTGCGTCGCACGCACGTTTTAGCAGGGATTCGGTCAAATCACCCCATGTTGCCGAAATAATCGTTATCAATGCGAAAAACAGCCATTGACACCATGTCAACTCCTTAAGAAAATAAGCGAAGGATAACGAAACTACGACAACGCTGAAAAGGCCGCCCCAAAACCCTTCCCACGATTTATTGGGCGATATGCGCGGAAACAACTTGTGTTTACCAAACCGTGAGCCTATCAGAAAAGCGGTCGTATCATTCAGCCAGATAAAAACAAAAATCATCAATACGGGCAAAGGGTTATAAACCGGCGATATCATATAAGGGATAAAACTCAATAAAGATATTGTCCCGGCGCAATAACATTGTGCAAATAACATCATGCCCCACCGGGCGACGGGGTTGGAACGTCGAATATACAAACCGGATATTAATGAGACCAATAATATAATAATGTACGGGATATAAATTTCACGTCCGGTATAATTGCCGGCATACAAACATGAAGCGACGAACAAATACATCCCTCCGGCTATACCGAGCCACCGCACCCACAAAGGGCCATCAAACTTCATCAATGAATACGACTCACGGATCATCAGACCGACAATCAAGCTAAAAACGCCGGCAAACAAAAAAGGGTGTACATAAATAGCCGCCACAATCACAGCTACGTACACAACTCCGGTAAACGTTCTCTGTATAAGGTTTTTCAAGGTTAAATTATTGTCAGACATTAACGTTATCCTGTTTTCTGTTCTCTCCGTTTTTTAATTCCATGATCTCTTCGGTGCGCGACACCCATGGGCGTTTTCCGAAAATATGTTCCACATCTTCCGTATATATAACTTCCGATTTAAGTAAAAGTTCGGCTAACCGATTATGTTTCTCGGCATACTCGGAAAGCATCCGTTTCGCCCGTTCATATTGCTCATTTACAATATGTTGCACTTCATGATCAATTATTTTAGCCGTTTCCTCGCTGTACGGTTTCGTAAAACCCCAGTCTTGTCCCGTAGAATCATAATAATTGAGATTAGGCATTTTTTCGCTCATACCAAAATAAACTACCATTGCATAAGCTTGCTTCGTGACGCGTTCGAGATCGTTCGATGCGCCGGTAGATACAGCGCCGAGAAACAATTCTTCGGCAGCGCGGCCACCGAGTGTAGCACACATTTCATCGAGTAACTGTTCGCGTGTCGTTATCTGTCGTTCCTCTGGAAGATACCATGCGGCGCCCAGCGCCTTACCACGCGGCACAATCGTAACTTTCACCAGTGGATTGGCATATTCAAGCAGCCAACTTAACGAGGCGTGTCCGGCTTCGTGATAAGCGATACTGCGGCGTTCTTTTTCCGTCATTATTTTGCTGCGTTTCTCAAGTCCCCCGACAATACGGTCGACAGCGCTCATGAAGTCTTCTTTCTGAACAAACTTTTTCCCGTTGCGTGCAGCAATCAACGCCGCCTCATTACATACATTGGCAATATCTGCGCCTGAAAACCCTGGCGTCTGACGCGCAAGGAAATCCGTATCTACGCTTGCATCTTTTTTAATCGGGCGGATGTGAACGGCAAAAATCTCTTTCCGTTCATTCAGATCCGGCAATTCGACATGTATCTGACGGTCGAAACGTCCGGCGCGCAGCAACGCCTTATCAAGCACATCCGCACGGTTAGTAGCGGCAAGAATGATAACGCCGCTGTTAGATCCGAATCCGTCCATTTCCGTAAGCAACTGGTTAAGCGTATTTTCCCGCTCATCATTAGCATTCATATTCGCACTTTTCCCTCGTGCGCGGCCAACTGCATCTATTTCATCAATAAAAACGATACAAGGCGATTTCTCTTTTGCCTGACGGAACAAGTCGCGCACACGCGAAGCCCCTACTCCAACAAACATCTCCACAAAATCGGATCCCGAAAGCGAGAAAAAAGGCACATTCGCCTCGCCGGCAACAGCCTTTGCCAGTAACGTCTTACCTGTTCCCGGAGGTCCTACCAGCAAAGCGCCTTTCGGGATTTTCCCTCCAAGCTCCGTATATCTGCCCGGGTTTTTCAGGAATGATACGATTTCTTCCACCTCCTGCTTTGCTTCCGAAAGCCCCGCAACATCTCTAAATGTCACCTTATTCGTCCCATCTTTATCAAAAAGCTGCGCTTTCGATTTTCCTACATTGAAAACACCCATTCCACCACCGCTTACTCCACCGGACATACGGCGCATGATTATAAACCATATCAGTATGATAATAACAAAAGGCCCTATCGACACCAGAATATTCCAAAACGCATCGTCGCCATCATTATAAGTGACACGTGCAGAAATGTTATTCTCCTGAACTTTTTTATCATAAAAATCGGAAAATTTGTCTGCCGAAGGAATTTTGACCATTACTTTAACACCCATTTCCGCCGCTTTGTCGGCATCCTGTTTAAACACTTCCTGATATTTGTCTTTCTTAACCGTCGATTCCAGGATATTTTTTTTATTGAAAACAACCATTTCGTCGAAGACGTCGTCACGCGCCATCTGCTGAAACTCTGTCCATCCGATTTCTTTTACCGACGATGAATCATTTACCACATACAACGTTATCAAGGGTATAAAAATAAGTGCATATATCCACCACAAATTAAAACCGGACTTTTTATTTCCATTTGAATTTTTCGGATAACTACCGTTGTTATTTCTTTGTGTATTTTTATTATTATCTTCCATATTCATATTTTTCACAATCATACAAAAATCAGTCAATATCAGGAATTTTCATTATCGTCGAATCTTCCCATAAATTTTCGAGACGATAAAAATAGCGCGTTTCCGGCAAAAAAATATGGACAATAACCGTGCCATAATCCATACCCACCCATTGTGCATTACACAAACCATGAACGGAAGACGGGTTTTCTTTGAGATTCTTATTAACAGTCTCCCACACCGAATCTGATAAAGATGAAACCTGACGAGGATTTTTCCCCTCGCATACAATCATATACTGACATATCGCCCCCGGTATTTTTCTCAAATCTACGGTAACTATGTCATGTCCCTTCTTTTCCTGCAACCCCTTAACGATCGTTTCTACCAATAAATTTGTTTGATTCATTCAATAAATAAATTAGTCTTTTTACATTCTCAACGCGCAAAGATAATGCAAACTGCGGTAAATAACAAAATAATAAGTCGGAATGTAGCCACAAAGCCGTCCCCGTCATCGGTAGCGAATGTCTATTTCATTGCATACATTTGTTAAAGAACAGTGCGTTCATGAATAGCTTGCTTGTCCCGAAGAAATAGGAACGAAAGTTCATATCGTCGGCGAAGACAATGACCATCCCGCTCTTGCAGGGTTTGGCAAAGACAGCCGGCGTGTCTTTCAGCCGTATTTGATTGTCTGCGGAAAGGAAGCCTGACAATAACGGCTGGGATGTGTAATGCAACGGCGACACATACGGATTCTTGTCTTTCTCGAATACAATGTTTCCGTTTTTCATCACCGCTATCTCGTCTTGCTCAAGTCCCCAGGCCAGCGGATGGGTTTTGTCGAGGTTGCAATTAAGTATCACGCCGTCGATGCTTCTGCCTGCACCGGCTTCCGCCCTGTCTGCAAACGGACGGTAGGCCGTCGTGCCGTCGGTCTCCGCAGCAACATTTCTGGTCTTTAAGGAGAGGATTCCCGCCTTGTCTACCCATTCGTAGGCCTTTCCGGTGGCGATCAGCGTGCCTCCGGCATCCACCCACTCTTTCAGGGCGGCTTCGCTTGCCTTGTCCAACGCCGGCACTCCGTTTGCCATTATAACCACGGTATAGGCCTGTAAGTCTCCGACCGAAAGCTGCCGGTTTTCTATCAGCACGGGCTGCATCTGGAAACGCTTGTCCAGAAGGAACCAGATCTCTCCCGAATCGGGGATGCCCATGCCGCGTCCCACAAGCACGGCCACTTTGGGCTGCGTAAGGGGTTTGAAAGCGGGACTTCCCATATCCACATCGGGCATAAGCGCCGTGCTTGCCGAGTAGATATCCACTCCCGCAGTCTTTGACAACTCGACCAGGGTGTCGTAAAGCTCGTCCGCAGAAAGTGTCTGGTTTATAACCAACACTTGGAACGCGCCGTATCCCATCTTCTTCTCCACATCGCCGGAACGGAACAGGAACGGACGGCTGCCCACGCTGACGCGGATACCTTTCCGCTGGAGTTCGTAGGCCACTTTCGGCGCATAGAACTCCGTATTTTCAAACACGTAGCCCACTCCGCTCTTGCCGCCGATGACCTTCCCCACAGGAAAAACGTTCTCTTCCACCTTGTCGCCCGGCAACCCGGCAACGCTCTTTACGGGGATATATCTCAGATTGAACGCGTGCGGGAACGTCCATGTGGAAATGTCGTAGAACGTGCTGTCGGCGTATTCCAGGCAGTTCTCCATCAGCGTCTTCACCATCGTGCCGTATTTTTGCGCCACCGGAATGACGTAAGCGTCTTCTTTCCTGAACGACTGATAGTCTTTTGCCAGCCGATACACGTCGATATGGTGACGGGCCATGTTCTCCAGGAAATGGAAGGCGACGGATTTCATTCCCCGCGTGTCGAACACATATCCCTGTACGGCTTCTCTGCGTGCGGCGTCGGCGGAACGTTCGTAATACTCCTTCTGATACGCCAGCAAACGGAGGCGCATCTCTTTGGCGGCTACGAGCGTGGCGTGCGAGGCCAGCGCCTGGTTGCGCACCGTCCAGCCGAACGACCATTCCCCGTTAGGCGTTTGCCGCAGATGTCCGCGGGTGGATCCCTGTTCGTATAGCAGGCAGACGGAACCATGTATGTCGCCATACGCCGCCCCTTTGCCGTAATAGAAATCATCGTATCCTTCTTTGGAATAATAGGTCGTGCCTATCCGGTCGAGTGCTCTGGCCGTATAGGAAGATATTTCCGCTGTCAGATCCTGGTTGAGCTGTGTGGTGAGCGGATGTGTCCGTTTGGGATGTCCGGGGCTGAAAAAATAGGGACGCGTAGCGCCCTGTTCGTGCTGGTCTGCTACGACATTGGGCAGCCATTTGAAGTATGTGTCCAGTCCGTTAACGCCTTCGGGATGTTGCGCCATCAGCCAGTCGCGGTTGCAGTCCGCCCAGTAATGGTTGGTGCGGCTCGACGGCCATGGTTCGGTGAACTCGCGCGATTTCAGGTCGCTTACGTCCGTCAGGCTGCGGGAGGAGTTCACCCACGAGGCGAAGCGGTTGATGCCGTCGGGATTGGCTCCGGGCGTCATCACCACAACTTCGTTCGCCAGCAGTTCGTCGATCTCGCTCCCTTGGGCGGCCGCCAGATAATAGGCTACGGCCAGCGAAGCATTCACGCCCGAAGGCTCGTTGCCGTGGATGCAATAGATGAGGCTCACCACTACAGGCATGTCTTTCAGCGGCAGGTCGCCCGACCGGTTTACGTCACTTAACTTCAGATGTTCCTCCCGTATACGGTCGATGTTCCGCTGATTTTCGGCGGAGGTGAACACCACTTCCAGGAACGTCCGGTTCTGGTAGGTGCGCCCCGTCTCTTTGACAGTGACGCGGTCGCTACACGCTGCCAATGCCTTCATATAATTTACCACCTGCCCCCAATCCGCGTGCTGCTGTCCGATCTGGAAACCAAGTACACTTTCCGGCGTGGGGATTTGCGGGTTGTAGGTCTGGTTGCCCTGAGGCAGGAAATACGCCAGATCATACGCATACTTTTCCGGCTGCGGCTGTGCAACAACGCCTGTTGCCAGAAGTCCCGGCAACAGGCAAAGGAAGATGTATCTCTTCATATCTCTTACGGATTCTGTTCGCAAAGCGGGTTACTCTCTATCACGCTCTGGTGGAACTTGAACTGCCATTCCACGTGTCCGGCTTCGCGATACCGGTTGGCTTCGCCGATGACGGTTCCGTCGCCGTACATGTTGAAGTTCGAGGCTTCCGGATCCCAGTTCTCAAGCACAAAGGTAGCGGATCCTGCGCCGGTGACGATTGGCCACGGATTCCTGTTGTATCCGTCGCGCGGGGCCGGCCCTCTGTCGAGCGGCATGTTAAGCCGTTTCAAGTCGAGGAAACGGAAGCCTTCGCCCCAGAGTTCTACGCGACGTTGGATCATGATCTCGTCGATCAGCGCTTCGCCGGTACTGGTAGAGAGCGTATACTGCGGGTCGCGGTGCTTCGCCAGCGGATAGAGGGCTTGCGCCGCTTTGACATTTTCGCCGGCGCGGGCATAGCCTTCCGCCTCTATGAGCATCATTTCCGGCAAGCGCATGAAAGGAACATTGCCGAAGACGGCGCTTTGATCGGCCAGCAGGTATTTGTTGGCCATATAGTTGGCCACGCGAGCGCCGGAGTAGGAAGAGTACTGCGGACGGGGCGTTGAGCTTTTGTCTGCCGCACGGGGGAACCACACTCCCTTGCGAACGTCGGTGGGGCTTATCTTGTCGTACAGCAGGTTGTAGATAGCGCGGGGCGTGTTGCCGTTGTACGAGCGGAAGTTGTTCGACATATACTCGTGGAAGGAACGCAGGGTGGCAATCTGTTCCGCTACTTTGTTCGATCCCCACAGCCATTCGGTGTTCGACGCGTCGCTAAAGCGATCTTTCGTCGTGATGTAGGTATCGTCCTGCAGTTTCGCGCCTGATTGTTCCACAACCAGCTTCGCCATTTCCGCGGCTTCCGCCCAGCGGCTCTGCGCCAGCAACACGCGCGCTTTCAGTCCGCGGGCGATGTGCACATGGATGTGCGACTTATTGGGGCGTTCCACGGTGGTTTCCGCCAGCAGGCGTATGGCTTCGTCGAGGTCATTGTTCACCTGTGTATATACGTCCTCTACGGTGGAGCGTGCTTTAGGCCCCAAGTCGCCGTCGCTGCGCATCACTACGCCCGGCTGTGTATTGTTACCGCCTGCGTGGTAGCGTTCGCCCCAGAGCTGTACGAGGTAGAAATAGCCGAAAGCGCGGTAGAACAGGGCTTGTCCCTTGATGTTGTTCTTTTCATTGTCAGCACCTGCGGCATTGTCGATGTTGTCCATCACCATGTTGGCGTTGGATACGAAGTAGTAGAGCAGGCTGAAGAAATGCAGCAGGTGTCCCGAACCGCTATAATTGCGATGGGTAACCCACTTGGCTTCACTCTGGTACTGGGCGTTGGCGTAGGTATATACCAGGTCTTCGCCCAGCATATCCATCCATATCATAAGCATCTCGAAGCCGCCGCGTGGAGCCGTGCCGCTCAGGTCTTGTGTCCACATCAGCTTGTGCAAGCCGTTGATGGCCAGCATGGCGTTCTTGGTATCAGTGAATACGAGGCTCTCGTCGATGTTCTGTGTAGACTTCGTTTCGAGGAAGTCTTCGCTGCATCCGCTCATAAACAGGGACAGCAGCAGTACAAGTGTTATCTTTGTTTTCATAACGTTTCGGTTTTTAGAAAGTGAGATTAATGCCCAATGAGAGTACTCTCGAAGGGAGATATACGTCGGCGTTGCCGCTATAGCCCGAGAAGATGTTCTTGCGGGGGTAGATGCCCTGACGATGGGTGAACAGCAACAGATTGTCGCCCGAAGCATAAAGGCGCAGTCCCTGTATGTTATACTTGTTCAGCCATTTGCCGGGAATATCGTAGCTCAATGTGGCGTTGGCCAGTTCCAGCATGTCCGAGCTGATGAGCCAGCGGGTAGAACTGCCGGCATAAAGGTCGGTGTTGCCGAACTCGATGCGGGGCACGTCGGTACGGTCGCCCGGCTGTTGCCAGCGATTCAGGATGTCCACGTGGCGGGTAGAGCCAAGCAGGGCCGATCCGTAGGCTTCGGTCATGAGACTGTTGTAGCCCGTGTCATACATCTGTCCGCCCAACTGGTAGTTTAACAGCAGGCTGAGCGTAAGCCCTTTCCACGACAGGCTGGTGGAAACGCCTCCCGATACGTAGGGCATCGCGCTGCCGCTCCAGTCGCGCAAGGCTTCGTCGAGTTCCGTGGTGTAGGTTTTACCGTCCACTTCCACCAGGTTTGCAGAGGCGGCTTCAATGGCGGAGGGGTCAGGCACGTAGATGCTGTTGCCGGTAGCGGGGTCTACGCCAGCCCACTGCCGGAGGTAGAAATCGTAACGCGAGTGTCCCACTTCTATCCTGTGAGGCAGTTCGTTATATGGTTCCACCGGTAACTCGGTGATCTTGTTTTTCAGGTACGTAGCGTTTAGCCCCAGCGTCCATACGAAATCGGCAGTCTTTACCAACTTGCCATTAAGGTCTACTTCCACGCCGCGGTTATACATCGAACCGGCATTTACGTAAGCGTCGCTGAATCCGGCGTCCACAGGTTGAGGGATCTTGAAGAGCAGGTTGCTCGACTGCCTGTTGAAGAACTCTACCGAGCCCGTGAGACGGCTACTGAACAGTTCGAACTCAATGGCGGCGTCGATACTCTGCGATTTCTCCCACTGAAGGTTCTTGTTACGAATGTCCTGATCTTGGATGTATCCGGCTTCCAGGCCATTGGGCGAGAGGACATACATGGTCTGCCATCCGTAATACGTGTCGATGTTGTCGTTCCCCACCTCTCCGTAAGAAAGGCGTAGTTTCAGCAGGTCGACGAAGGTAAGGCGCTTCATGAAAGCCTCCTCATCGATGCGCCAACCTGCGCCTATGGAGTAGAAATTACCCCAGCGCGCGTCCCTGTAGAAGCGCGAAGTACCGTCGCGTCGGTACGAGGCCGACAGGAAGTAGCGGTTGGCATAGTCGTAGTTGACGCGCGCCAGATAACCTTCTGTCTTGTACGTGTGCGTATAGCTGGAACCATCGGTCAATTCGTTGTAGTTGCCGAACTCGTAGTTGCCGTTGTCCACGCGCATGCCTTTCTTCTCGCTGTACAGGTAGTTGTATTCGTAGTCATAGCTTTCGTGACCCGCTAATACGTCTGCGTGGTGGAAGCCGAAGTCTTTAGAGTACGACAACAGTTGGTTGAATGTCCAAGTGGTGGTAAAGGTATTCGTCTTTGACGAAATCAACGTTCCCATGTTGTCCTTTTCGGGATAATAGGCGCCGGCATTGTTTTTCAGATAGGCATTGGCGCCCACAGCTCCGTTCACGGTGAACTTGAATCCATCGAGGAAACGCATTTCGGCATAAGCCTTAGCATTGATCGTGTTGCGTTTGTAACCTTCGTACCTGTTCTGTAACTCGATGGCAGGGTTGTATCCAATGAGATAGTCCCGACCGTCGATCTGTCCGAAGTCATACATCTTCTGCCCGTACTCGTCCAGCAGGTAGGATTTTGTGTCGGGATCGTGCCTGTGGACAGGATAGATAGGGCCGATGTAGCGCGTAAAACGGAACGGGTTGCCATTGGTGTTGTTGCCCTCGTCCTGGTTGCCGTAACTCTTGCTGAGATTGGCCGACAGCGTTCCGCCTGCTTTCAGGAAGTTGGTGATCTGCGAGTTCACGTTGGTATTCATCGTGTAGCGGTCGAAACCGGAGCCGATGATGTATCCTTTTTCCGTCAGGTAACCTGCGGAGAGATAGTAATCGGATTTCGTTCCGCCACCGCTGATGTTCATGCCTATGTCGGTACGGTTTCCTGTCTGCTGGATAGCGTCTACCCAGTTGACATCGTCGCCCCACATAAATTGAGCGTTGGGGTTGAGCTTCCCGTATTCGTCTACCACTTGGTCGTCGGGAACGTTAAATGGGTTGTATTTCAGCCTGCCGGTTATCAGGTTTCGGGCGGCGTCCTGCCCGGCAAGTACGGGATCCATGCCACCTATCACTAACTGGTTGCGTGTGTTTTCCCAATACACCATCAGGAAGTCCGCCACGCCCAGTGTCTCATAATCGGCCGTCTGACGGTTGGTGATACCCTGGTTCACTCTCACGTTTACGGTCACCTTGTCTTTGCTTCCCGTCTTGGTCGTGATCAACACAACGCCGTTGGCTGCACGAGCGCCATACAAGGCTGCCGACGAAGCGTCCTTCAGTACGGAGATACTCTCAATATCAGCCGGATTGATGCTGCTGATACTGTTGTCGTAGGGCATTCCGTTCAACACGATCAGCGGCGTGTTGGTTGCAGAGATGGAGCCAAGTCCGCGAATATAAATGGATGGCTCCGAACCCGGCTGACCGTTGGCGGTACTCACCTGAACGCCGGGCGTTGCTCCAAGCAGCGCGGATGTGACGGTGGTCACCGGACGGGATTCGATCCTGTCGCTTTTCACTAAACTCGCCGATCCGGTGAACGAACCCTTTTTCGCCGTACCGTAGGCTACTACGATCACTTCGTCCAATAATTTTGAATCGGTTTCCAGATAAACAATCATTTCCGGTTTGACGGGAAGGGTCTGAGAGACCATACCCACAAATGAAACAGTGATTGTTTTTGCGCCGGCCGGGACATTATTAAACGTGAACCGCCCATCCATATCGGTAATGATACCAATACTTGTACCATCTACAAGGATACTTGCTCCGACTACGACATCGTTGTCTTCTTTCGAGAACACTGTTCCTGTTACCTTTCTCGTTTGTTGCGTTATCCCGTTTTCTTCCGAGACAGAAAGGTATCCCGCTGTATTGCCGGACAAAGCGCTTGTCAGCAATACGAACATGAAAATCATTCTTTTTAAAATCATAAACAATCATTTAAATTATTATATTATATGCTCTTATCTGATATGCTCTAAAATACATTCCAATGTTGATTGTTTTAATTACTTCTTTGCGCTGCTCATTCAACGAACGTTAATGAGCGCAAAGATATCTTTTTTATCCAAACTATGCAAATTTATTCGAAAATATATTTTTAATGCAGGCGGCAGGAAAAGACTGTCCGTGAATTATGCCAATTAATGCCTAATCAGTAATTCGCATAACTCACGGACTATTATTCTTCTGCAGAAAGACCGGTTATTGCTCCATGACGACGACAGCCGAACGGGGTGGGATCCTTTCAACTTTATAGCTATACACCCAAAAATAAAAGCTATTCAATTCATCCCTTAGCGATTGAATGTGTTCTATTTTAATGGTAATCGTATCTTTTCCCTTCGTATATTTCGATGGAATTTCATACTCGTAATCATACCAGCCATCAAATGACCTGTTTTTCTGCCTGGGGATTCCTGAATAGGTAACAATATGCCACGGCGCTTGAAGCCGTTTACCGTCAATATAGATATTACCTGTCTGCAATCCGTTATCTCTCCTGTTTATCCGGGCCATCAACCGCACGCCTTCGTTGCCGGGATTAATATGCGCTTTAAATTCGCAATATTTATCGAAAGAGATGCCGTTGTCGGTAACAGTACAATAATCGTCCTGCGTATCATAACTGTCATAACTCTGCGTTAATTCGCCATTCCATTGTTTTCCTTCTATTTTACATGAATGTTCTTTCTCGCTACTCGGATTGCCAATATCGAAACAGTCGCTTAGCTCAAGCATTTTTCCGTATTTCGATTTGTAATAACATACGACAAATTCTGTTTCACAAATAGAATCGTTAGTGCCCGGTCGCCTTCTTTCAAGCATCGCCGGCATACCATATAAGCCTCCGTTCTGTTCGAAACGGATATCGATATTATCATAAAATATATAGGGTTCGTTCATGTGTATCCGGTAAGCGCCCTTAACTCCCGACTTTAATGCGCCCCATAAAGGCTTGTCGTAAGTAAAACCCGCCCAGCCCTGATTGAAGTCGTCTTCCGTACCATCGCCATGAATCCAAGGCATTCGCTTATTGTCAATATATGTAAATTCATCGCCATCTTCCAGGAAATTGCCCGACCACATATTTACCAGCATGACGTGTCCGCGCCCTTCCTCTTCAAAAGCCGTCACATAAGGCTTTTCAAACTTGCGCAGCCATACGCCCTCCGCCGAATCTCCCGTCAGTTTTGCCATAAAATAGGCCGTTTCGTCATTGGGATAGTCGTAAACAGAAACCGGTTTGTATCCGACCTTTGATGTAAGGGACGTAATTGTTTCACTACTCTTATTGAGGATTACAACTCTCGCTTTTTCACGGAACGGCATCGGCCAATAACAGTACAAACGCGTACTGTCGTATCCATAGAGCAGGCTGTTCATTGAATTTTTCAACTGACCGTCTTTAGGTCCTCCACCGCCAAAAAAGTAGCTGACCGGCATATCAACCGCAGGTTGATTTAAATCGTCCCAATAGATACGAATATACGTACTGTAAAAAGTTTCGGCGTTATATGGCACAATTCCGATGTCTATGCTGCTGACAGACGCCTTTTTTCCCGATTCAAAGATAACTGTTTCCTCATTCGGTCGAAGCGTGACACGCTGCTCCTTATACTCATTCCCTGACGTATCTTTCGGGTCGGTTCCGCAGTTGTTCCACTGCTTTCTCACAATCGCCTCATATTCATTATCACCCGGCATCCACGACTTGATTTTCGTCCCCTGCGGATAAGTCATATAATCGTATTGGTACCAGTTGCATCCTTCGTCATAGCCTTCGTCCGACAGTCGCGTGATGAGCGTGTCGGAAAGGGTGACTTTCAGATGTTCGCCGAAAGGGAAGGGATAATAACAAATACCGAAACGGACATGCGTATCCATCATCGTGAACGGTTCCATGACCGGTGCATGGTCGCCCCGGAAAAATTCCTTTACCGGAACGTCAACCCGTGGAATCGTATCATGATCAAAATAATACTTGATACGGATCGTTTCGCTTTTCTTCCCTACTCCATTATCAATCCATATATTCATCTGTTGGCGGTAGAGACATCCGGGTCCATACGCATCAAAAATAACTAATTCGCCCTCATCATCAATGTACCGTTTAAATGTACTTTGAAAAAATCCGAAACCATTGCCTCCCGAAGGATCATACGAAATAAACCTGTTTTTCTTCGTCCCCGGAGGAAACAAGTATGGAAGGCGTTCCACTTTAGCCATTGCCTCCAAACCTGTAATAACCTCATATTTAACCCGTTTCTCTACACAAGAGCTTAAAATTATTGATCCTGTGAAAAGGATCGTCCATAATGACTTTTTCATAGTTATAAAATTATTTATTTGTTATTTTCCGCTTATAACGGATCCGTATATTTCTACGTCGCCTATGCGGGCTATTCCGTCCTTACCGGCATCCGTGATATTAACCCGCACATAACGGGCCTGGATGGGGGTAATATCTCTGTCTGTCACGTCGGATACGTTTCCCGTTTGCCTGTCTGCCGTTATCCACTTTTTGCCGTCCGCGCTGACTTCGACCGTAAAATCTTTTGTATTACAGGACGGATCAAGGCCGTTCACGCCTGCATGACGAATAACATAGCGATTAATACGATAGTTTCTTTTAAAATCAAATTGAATCCATTTTTTACCACCCGATGCCGAAATCCAGCTTCGTTCCTCCGTACAGGTTCCGTCGGCGGCATAATCCGGTTTAGTAATTGTCCGGCTTGAGGTAATCTCCATACCGGAAGAAAGCGTCAGATTGAAATCTTTGCGGTTGGCTTCGTTATACAAGGCGAAAAAATGGTCGCCACGGCAAAACACAATCTTACCGGGTGATAACTTTTCCAATTTTTCTCTCAAAACTACTAAGCTGTCAGGCCCCATTCGCCATGAAACACCTTGCGCAGTCAGGAAAACCGGATGCGATCCGTCGAAATTTACGATCGTATCCCGGTTCATATCGACGAAAACATCCGTCGAATTGGTATAGCAGGGATAGTTCGGTAAAAACGCTAATCTGTTCTGCTTGACATAAGTGGGAATTTTCCCGGGACGCTTTTGCCAGTCCTGTTGCGTCGCTCCATAAAGGTAACGGCAGCAGGAGGCGTACGCTTCCATTTGGTTTTCATTAATCTCATCCCAAACGGTGATCACACGTAATCCACTTTTTTCCAGATAGGTTTGCGTCAATTGCAGATAACGGTTGAACGATTCCCCTCCCGCATTGAACCATTTTCGATTATGCGCATCATATAACAGCGTATAACCAAATCCGGAAGGCCCCGAAGCCAAAAAATCATTCGGGGTCGCCGTCCTGTAAAAATAGTTCAACAGTTGAGGCCCGAGATCAGCTAAACCGGGACTGACCGTCCAATTAACGGGAATAACGCCTCTCCCTTTGCTGTCCCACAACCGCGGCATGGTATGCTGGCAATACTGTATATTATCGCCGTCGCTCAAGAAGACTGTCAGGTATATTTTATTTTCCAGATCCGGTTTTTTAGGGACTTCCGGCAAGTTAATCACGCGGTTCATTCCGGCATATACCGTTGCATTCTCGTAAAAATCAGCCGGAATAGTCGATATCCCGTATTCTGTTCCGATGCCGATACCCGAACGTTCTTCCGCCCACCAGCCTAAGATAACGCTTTCTCCAGCGTTCATATCTTTAAGAAAAAGGCGAACAACCTCATTTTCTTTCTCTTTACGCGGGTCAAGCCAAATGACGGCGGCTTCCGAAGCTACTGCAATATCCCGGATAAAGACAAGGGCGTTATGACTGATCAGCAGTCGTCTGGTACAGTCTTTCCAATACGTGTCGTAAAGATACCGGTATATATCTTCAGGCGCAGTATAGGATAAGGGCGATAAATCCGCTACCACCGGAAACTCTATATCCAGCGAAAGCATTTGTTCGTATTCGGCAGCCGTTACGGGAAGCGCATTTTTCAATCCAGCAACCGTAGTCGCCAAATTACGGTAGTGAACGCTTTTTTCAACGCTGTACAGGATTACGCCATCAATCATTTCTTTGTATTTTCGTAACAAATCCCATTTTTTATCCGCCGTATATTCCCGGATGTTCATCCCCAGGCGTTCCGGCCAATAATACATACCCTCTCCTCCCGGTCGAAGAAGGTAGACGGATGGTTTTATTTTATTAACCAAACCTTGCAGAACGGTAAACATCACTTTTTCTTCCGGCGCAAGACTCGGGTCTTCTATCCGGAAGCCATCAAGCGTATCAGCCGGAGTTGCAAACAATGCGAACGCCTGTCCCTCAGGCCAATAAATACCGCCTGATTGAACTTTTCCTATTATTTGTGCATGCGTAATGATGTTAAAGCATACACATACGGCAATTAATATTTCTTTCTTCATCCTTTTACATTTTTATTGATAACAATAGATCCAATAATAATACGAATTAAGTTCATTTTTAATTGATTGAGCATGTTCTACACGTATATTAACCTGTTTCTTCCCTTGTGTACAGAATGCGGGTATCTCAAATTCGCTGTCGAACCATCCGTCGAACGAGCGTTCTTTTCTGTTTGCCTGCTCGGAACAGGTTAAAATATACCAGGGAACCGATACTTTTTTCTCGTCCACATATACTGTGGCTGTCTGTATCCCGTTTCCCGTCCTGTTGATTCTTTTTCTCAGTCGCACGCCTTTGTTTTGGGGAGAAAGTTTCACTTTAAATTCGCAATACCCGTCGAACGAGCGTCCGTCGTCCGTAACCACATCGTAATCATCTGCACTTTCGTAACTGTCGTAACTTTGTGTAAGTGTATTCAAATCCTTCTGTCCGGCAATTGTGTACGCATGTACATTTTCGCTGTCCGAATTTCCCACATCCACACTATCGGTCAGCATAAGTGCAGAATCTTCGGACGATTGGTAATACCAAACGACAAATTCGGTTTCAATTTTTGTACTGTCCGTTCCGGTTCTTTTTCTCGGCCTGTCTTCCCCTCTGTTAATAGTGTTTGTGTATTCAAAACGCATGTCGATGGAGTTATAATAGATGTAGGGTTCATTCAAATGTATCCGGTACGCCCCTTTAACGCCGTTTTCCAACGCACCCCAGAGCGGTTTCTGGTATTGTGCGCCGGCCCATCCCTGATTAAAATCGTCTTCCGTACCATCGCCATGTATTTGCGGCGTCCGGCTCCCGTCTATATACGTAAATTCATCCCCATCTTCCCAAAAATTCCCCGACCATATATTGACGGCGACAACATGACCATGCCCTTTTTCGTAGAAAGCACTGGCATACGGTTTTGCAAAATCCTGCCGCGATAAACCGCCACCCGGACTGCTGTCACGGGTCAGCTTTGTCCGGAAATATCCCGTTTCTTTTTTCGGATAGCCGAGCGCTAAAGCAGGCTTCCATGAGGTATGACACGTCAGCGACGCAATGTTTTCCGTAGAATTATTGACAAGGCTGATGGTTGCCCGTTTCCAAAACGGCATTGGCCAATAGCAGTAAGCGCTGTGATTTTGAGCGTCAAATCCGAAGAGAAGCGAATAAAACACATCGTTCCATTTATTGTCCTTCACGCCTCCGCCGCCAAAGAAATAGCTGACCGGCAAATCCACCGCCGGAAGCGGCAAGTCATCCCATTGAATCCGGATATGGGTATGGTAAAAGGTTTCCGGATTAAACGGCTCCATCTTTAGTTGAATGGCTGTTATAGACGCTTCTCCCTTGTGTTCAAACACAACAGCCTGTTCGCCGGGACGGAGTGAAACGGTCTTTTCTACGGACTGATTCCCGGATGTATTTTTAGGGTCAAGTCCGATTTCCGCCCACTGTTTCTTTACAGTTTCTTCATACTCAACCGTATTTGCATCCCATGTTTTGACTTTCGTTCCTGCCGGATAAGCGAGATAATCGAATTGTTGCCAGTTGCAACTTGCTTCGATATTATTCTGTTCCATACGAACCAGCAAGGTGTCCGCCAGCGTTATCCGGAGTCGCTTTTCGAAGCTTAACGGATAATACGCCACGCCGAATTGCTGTTGCTTCTGCCGGAAGACGAAAGGCTCGTTTATCGGAGGATATTCTCCATTAAAAAACTCATACACCGGCGCATCGATACGCGGAACAGCTTCGTCGTCAAAATAATATTTGATCCGGATTCCTTTGTTCTTGGCGCCGACGCCGTTATTGATCCATATATTAATCTGCTGACGATAGAGACAGCCCGGTCCATACGCATCAAAAAAGACAATTTCGCCATTCCGGTCGACATACTTCTTGAACATCGCCTGAAACAGTCCGAACCCGTTTCCACCGGAGGCATCATACGAAACAATACGGGTCTTTTTTGTTCCCGCAGGATACAATACCGGTAAACGCTCTATTTGCGCCATCGCTTCAAAACCAGTCGGGATATAGCCCGCTGAGATATCCGTTTTTTTCTGCGCAAAACAGGATAAAACACTCAACATTACAATGAATAATAAACTTACACGTCTCATATTTTGTTTGACTTTTATTATT
>JAIRMH010000289.1 GCA_031258835.1 Tannerella sp. | reverse complement strand
CTGTTGAATTGAAAATAAAATGTTGTAACTTTAATAATTATATTTATGTTCAGTAAAGAGACTTATGTAAATCGCCGGGCGGCGTTGAAAAAAGCGTTAGGTTCCGGTCTGTTGCTTTTTATCGGTAATGATGAGGCCGGATGCAATTATGCCGATAATACATATCCTTATCGTCAGGATTCTACTTTCCTGTATTTTTTCGGTCAGCCATATGCCGGATTATCGGCAGTAATAGATATTGACGATGACCGCGAGATCATATTCGGCGATGAATTGACGATTGACGATATCATATGGATGGGCATTCAGCCCACGCTTCGGGAAAAGAGTTCTTCGGCGGGGATCAGCGAGCTTATGCCATCGAGCGCCATTGCGGATTATCTAAAAAAAGCGCAGCAGAAAGGTCGTACGATACATTATCTGCCAGCCTATCGTCCGGAACATACGCTGAAATTATGGAACTGGCTCAATGTCCGTCCGGGTGAAAAGCCGTTTTCTGTCGATTTCGTGAAAGCGGTCGTGAATATGCGTAATTACAAAACGGAGGAAGAAATTGCAGAAATAGAAAAAGCATGTCTTGTTACGGCGGATATGCATTTAGCAGCAATGCGTGCGATACATCCCGGTATTCGCGAATATGAAGTGGTTGCTGCAATAACATCGGTTGCCGGATCAAACAATTGCGGTTTGTCTTTTCCGATTATAGCAACGATAAACGGTCAAACGCTCCATAATCATTATCACGGAAACATGGTTAAAAGCGGTGATTTGTTTCTCGTCGATGCGGGTGCGGAAACGGAAACCGGTTATGCCGGCGACATGTCTTCTACGACGCCGTCCGACCGGCGGTTTACCGCACGGCAACGCGATATATACAGAATACAAACGGCTATGCACGATGCATCGGTTGCGGCGCTTCGTCCCGGTATCACGTTCGAAGAGATCTATGATATCTCTGCAAAAGTGATGATAGAAGGATTGAAAAGTTTGGGGCTAATGCATGGTGATACGGAAAGCGCTTTGATTACGGGAGCTTACGCCCTGTTTTATCCTCATGGACTCGGCCATATGATGGGACTTGATGTGCATGACATGGAAAATTTTGGCGAAGTATATGTCGGGTATGACGGACGCTCTAAAAGTAAGCAATTCGGCCGTGCGTCTCTCCGTCTTGCCCGTAAATTAGAGCCGGGATTTGTACATACGATTGAACCGGGTGTATATTTTATACCCGAACTTATCGATCAGTGGAAATCCGCTAAAAAATTCGCCGATTTTATAAATTATGATAAAGTCGAAACGTATAAAGACTTTGGAGGCGTACGTAATGAGGAAGATTATCTGATTACCGAAACCGGATCCCGCCTTTTGGGTATACGCATTCCACGAACCGTTGAAGAAGTAGAAGACTTTCGGCATTAGTATAAGTAAACGCAGCCATAGTCGATCTTTTTGGAGTAAACCGAAGCAGGGTAGAGCGGCGTTGTTCAAAAACATCTCATGTAAGCCAAAGAAAAACAGTCGTAAAGGCAGTCTTTCATTCCGTGTTTATATCTGAATGAAAGTATGTTATTCCTGTATTCGTAATTCAGTTTGATGCGTAATTGCAGCGGACGGTCGCCATTGTTTTTGTATCCGTAAAATCCGGCGACATCGACGTCAACGGTAAAATTTTCATGTGCGCCGCTAATACCGGCAGAATAGAGGATTGCATCGTTTTGCCGGTGTATGATATCGTTTGTCATCCAGCAATAAAAGCCGGCAAACCCCTGTATGCGCAAATATGATGAATGGTTTGGAATCTTATATAAATAGCGCCCGATATTCAGGTTAAACCAATATGTCGCCGCATCGGTATAACGTGCATCCGCCAACCTGCTGCCGCTTGCGGTTTTGAGAGAGGCTTCCAGCATGATATCCGTCCATCTTTCACTTTTTAATAATTGGTAAAAAGAACTTATGATAACATCCCCGTGAGCGCCGGCATCCCAATAACGACCTGCGGCATGTCGCTCTATGACGGTTTCTTCCGTCATAGTATAATATTCGTATATCACACAACTGATTTCCAATCCTGCACGGCCTTCCGCTACAGGAATAAAAAGTCTCGTATAAACATCTTTAGTGCGATCTCCTTCATATTCATGATGTTCCCCCTTCAATTCCGCTTCCCATCGCGTACCGAGGCGTCCGCTACGTAATTCCGGCAAAGGAAACGCGTTGGGACCAAAATATCGTGGCGAATACTGCAGATATCTCAATGTCTCATGCCAGTCGGCGTCTTGAGCCTGCCCTTCACTGCTCACAAAGAAGGTTGTTATAAGATAGAAAAGCAGATATGTTATTTTTTTTTCAAAAGTCATTTTGCAGTTATTATTTGCGTATCTTATGATCGTTTTCGGCGGGCAAATATACGAAACAAAAGAAATTTGTCAATATAAATTTGTCAATAAAACAAAAAAAACATATTGTGTGCAGCGTTTTTGCCAACAGATACATCTCTATGTCAAACTGTCAAACTGTCAAAAGCCGGAAAAAGTGATAAATAATAATAAATTGATATGTTAAAGATTATATAAACGGATGTTTTTAGTAAGATACTGCGTACATTTGTATCGGAGAAAAAATTTCCTTTCGATAATGTTTGACATTAGTACGATTTGACATTTGACTGAAACAGTAAAAATTGAGATCGTAAGGTTTGCGACGGTTTGTAAATAATATAAATGAATGATAATAAATAGAATAAACAATGAAATAATTAAACCATTCGTTTAATAAATGGTCTAATTTTTGAAGTTGGAATTGAATATAAATTTTTTAGATTAAAATAAATTAGAGGAGGAACAGAAATGAAAACAAGAAAATTAACTTCCATGCTGGTAATGCTTGCAATGACTGTTGGCGTATTTGCACAGGAAGAATTTGTGGATGATGTTTATTTCTCTTCAGGTAAGAGTAAAAACAATAAGAACACAAAAAAAGAAACCGTTCCGGCAACTTTTTCCGAACGTAGTAACAGCGCTGTATCAACATCGTCTGCCATATCTTCAACAAATACGATGGATGTAGATGCATACAACCGTCGTTATTCCGCTTATGATGCGGCCGAAGATTTTACGGATAACGCTTACATTGACGAGTATGTGGAAGATACGGTTCCCGCCGATGTGCGCAGGTCGGATTTTGAGTATACGGAACGTATTATCCGTTATCACTCTCCAAGCAAGATAACGATTACCGGTTCGGATAATGTGAATCTTTATCTGAGCGACGGCTATTATGCGTATGATTATGATACTTATGACGGAGGTGTTGATGTAAATATTAACATTGGTAACAGCTACGGCTGGGGATACGATCCGTGGTTTTACAATTCATGGTATTACCCGTGGTACAGTTCCTATTGGTATCGTCCTTATCATTGGGGATCTTATGGCTGGGGTGGTTTTTATGGCGGCTGGTATTCGCCATGGTATTATGGCGGTTATTACGGCTGGGGTGGCGGTTATTATGGCGGCTACTATGGCGGCTACTATGGCAACTATTGGCATAATCACCATTATTATGATAAACCTTACTACCGAAATCAATATGGGCGCGCTGCGACAGGTAATTCCCGTTCAGGCGGGCGTTATGCAAGTAGCTATAGTTCGTCAGGCTCGCGTTCGGCCGCATCTGCGTCAAGCCGGAGTTCAGCTGTACGTTCGTCAAACCGCAGTTCGTCGGTACGATCTTCCGAAGGACGGAGTTCAGCCGTGCGTTCGTCAAACCGCAGTTCGTCGGTGCGTTCTTCCGAAGGACGCAGTTCAGCTGTACGTTCGTCAAACCGCAGTTCGTCGGTACGATCTTCCGAAGGACGGAGTTCAGCCGTGCGAAGCACAGATGCTAATTCCCGGCGTAGTACGTCATTAAGGGAAAGTACGGTTCCGGGAAGAACGACAAGAGAAAGTTCCGCAACAAGGGCAAGTGCTTCAGACAGCCGTTCGGCGAATAATTCAACAGCAACTACAAATAGAACTGCAACATCGTCTTCGGATGCAAAAGTTACAAGGTCGGTTCGTACGCGTAGCGCTTCAAGCAGTGCGACAACTTCGGATGAGAATCGTTCTTCGTCGTCCGTAAGCAGGAGTTCTTCGAGTAGCAGTGCGCGTAGTAGCAGCTATTCGTCGCCGAGCAGCAACCGTTCGTCAAGTAGTTCAAGTAGTTATTCATCAGGTTCGTCAAGCCGTTCGGGCGGTGGAAACAGTAGTGGCAGCGTTAGTCGCTCAAGTGGCAGTAGTAGCAGCAGCGGTAGCAGCCGTTCAGGCGGCGGTCGCAGCAGATAAAAAAGATTCATATCGTTAAAAATAAAATTAATAAAATGGGGGAGTGTCAAAGCGCTCCCCCTACTAATAAAAAACAGAAAATGATGAAAAAGATAAGTTTATTCTCATGTTTATTATTGCTGATATGCAATATGGATTTGTTTGCCCAGGGTAATGAGATTGACGCATTTACCATTTCCAATACGGACTTGGGCGGAACGGCCCGTTCTGTTGCTATAGCCGGTGCATTTGGCTCTTTGGGAGGCGACATCTCCGTTATTTCTCAGAATCCGGCAGGTTTAGGGATCTATCGCAGTTCGGAAATTTCCGGAACTTTGGATCTTTCTACGAATAAGACCTCTACAAGTTGGAACGGGATTAACATGAATCGGAATGATACGCGATTTACACCCTTTAATTTTGGTTTTGAACTTTATTTTCCTGCTGGCACAGAAGGGATCTCTAACTGGAACCTCGGTTTTTCACATAACAGAGTAAAAAATTTCAACCGAAAATACGGGATGTTAAATAACGGACTTTCTTATTCTATGGCCGACTATGTGGCGTGGCGAGCTTCTAATGCTTTTGGACCTGATCGGGGTATACCTGAAAATGATCTGATATATGAAAAAGGCGTTTACGATCCGTATAATGAAGGAGGATTAGCGGGACATTGGCTGTCGATTTTGGGATATGAATCGGGAATGTATGGAAATATGCTTGGCCAGGATGGCTTATATCACAGCGCTTTTGGAGAAAAAGAAAGGGATGGGGGTGATTGGATTATACATTCGCCGAATCAAATGCGTTTATCTGTGAATGAAAGCGGATACATGGACGAATATAATGTAGGATTCGGCATGAATATATCCAACTTTTTATTTTTGGGAGCTTCGCTTACAATGACGGATCTTAATTATAAATACAGTTCTTTTTATGAAGAATATTTTACGTATGATAATACAAAAGATGACGAACTGTATCTGGAAAACTGGCTGAATACGGAAGGATCAGCCGTCTCCATTAATGTTGGAGCTATCGTCAATATGCAGATATTGAGATTAGGGGTCGCCTATAATTCTCCGCGTTGGTATAATATGACAGATTATTATGATGCGCGCGCGGGAACATATATAAATGGATACTCAACGCCGGAATTTAGTGCCTCTATTCCTGAAAATTCTTATTCGGAATACAAGTTTAGCACACCGGGAAAATGGATTTTCAGCGGCTCCATTATATTGGGGAGTTCGGCG
The DNA here is from genome assembly GCA_031258835.1 of Tannerella sp. Lineage (GTDB taxonomy): Bacteria > Bacteroidota > Bacteroidia > Bacteroidales > Tannerellaceae > Tannerella. The sequence continues at coordinate 34,443 of JAIRMH010000289.1, read as the reverse complement.
CTGATAAGTGCGGATTATGAACTTGTGAATTATAATGATATGTATTTTTCTTCGAAAGATGAATACGGAGGTGAAGTTAACTATGATGCAAATAGATATATTGATGAAGATTATACCTGGTCGCAAACGTTAAAATTAGGGGCAGAAGTGAAGATTACTCCGCGGTTTGCCGTACGCGCCGGTTATATGATGCAGACTTCTCCTATGCGCAAAGCGCTTGTAAATAATGACGTTGAGGTTCTTCCGGCCGGAACAATCCCGCATTTTACCGTAACCTCGAAGCCGACGAATTATTATACCGCAGGTCTGGGGTATCGCTTTACGTCTAATTTTTACATGGATCTGGCTTGCGTATACCGTCAAAATGAATCCGACGCGTATGCCTTTTCCAATACATATAAAACGGCGAACGATGTCGTGTCCATGCCGGCTACGCTCCGTTCGAATACGACTCGTATGGTATTGACGTTAGGATATAAATTTTAGAATCATTTTTTAGGCTTTGTACCGGAAAGGCGGAGGTTTGTACAAAAATCCCCGCCTTTTTGCACAAAAAAGAATAATTTATTTGCATGTTCGTATAAATGTATTTATCTTTGCGCTGATAAAATTTATGTTCAACTTTTAAAACGATTTGCCTATAGCATACACATTACTTCGAACCAATAGAATTAAAGTAATGGAAAATTTAAGAAAGATGACCGATGAAGCATTGGTCGAATTGTATGCGCATGGGAATAATTCCGCATTTGATGTTTTGTTGAACAGATACGAAAAAAGTATCCACTCTTACATCTTCTACATAGTTCGTAACCATGATCTTACAGAAGATATTTTTCAGGAAACATTCCTTAAGGTGATTATTACCATTAAACAGGGCCGTTATACGGATAACGGCAAGTTTAAAGCATGGATTATGCGGATCGCACATAATCTTATCATTGATAACTTCCGTCAGGAACGTAACGAAAATACGATATCCAATGACGAAGTGGAAATTGATTTGCTTAATGATATGAAATTGTGCGAATCGAATATTGAAGATGAAATGCTGCAGGAGCAGGTTTATTTGGACGTAAAAAAACTTGTAAAACACTTGCCCGACAATCAGCGTGAAGTGCTTGAGATGCGTTATTATCAGGATATGAGTTTCAAAGAAATTGCGGACGTCACGGGAGTAAGTATAAATACAGCGCTCGGACGTATGCGTTATGCGATTCTTAATATGCGTCGTATGGCGGAAGATCACCATATCGAATTGTCGTTCGCGTAAAATTTTTTCAGAAAAAATACGGCCCGGATGCAATAATATTTTGTCGCAGGCGTTTTTATTGTAGAAACATATAAAAACAGTGCCTATGATAAATTTTACCCATGATGTTGTTGCAACTGAAAAAAAAATGAAGAAAGTCAAAGGATCCGGGCCACGCGCCGAGACATTGATGCTCATTCGCTATTTTGCACGTACTTACGAATTTGAGCCGGAGCAAAAACGAAAAGAAAGGAATTTATTAGTAAATTAATCTTGTAGAAAAGGCGCTTACAGAAGCGCCTTTTCTGTAAAAATTATGTACATTTGCAGAAATAAAAAATACATAATAGATGAGAAATCATAAAATAGCCCCATCGTTATTATCGGCGGATTTTCTGCGGTTACAGCAAGAAATAGAGATGATCAACGCAAGTGATGCGGATTGGTTGCATATAGATGTTATGGATGGCGTGTTTGTGCCTAATATATCATTCGGATTTCCGGTACTGGAAGCTGTCCGTGCAATATGTAAGAAACCGTTAGACGTCCATCTGATGATTGTCGAACCTCAGAAATTTATCAAAGAGGTTTCCTCTTTAGATACGTATATGATGAATGTGCATTATGAAGCATGTACGCATCTGCACCGTACGATATACGCCATCAAAGATGCGGGAATGAAAGCGGCTGTTACGCTTAATCCGCATACTCCGGTAGAACAGTTGGAAGATGTCATTGCGGATGTGGATATGGTACTGTTGATGTCGGTTAATCCGGGTTTTGGAGCACAGAAATTTATAGAACATGCCGTCAATAAAACGGCAAGACTTAAGCATATGATATCGTCAAAGGGGTTACAGACCCTTATAGAGGTAGACGGAGGCGTAAATCTCGATACGGGAAAACGTTTGCTGGCCGCCGGTGCAGATGTGCTTGTCGCCGGAAACTTTGTTTTTAAATCGAAAAATCCCGTCGAAACCATAAAAGAATTGAAAAGGCTTTGCCCGTGAACGGTAGTGAATAGCCGGTCATAAATACGCGATGATGAAGTATACACAAAAATAAAGATTACCCCATGGGCTATGGCGAAGAATCTCTCATGAACGAAATACGAAAGCGTCCGCTCGTCAGGCCGCTTATTTTTTGGATAACAGGAACGATTCTTCAGACATGTTTCCCATTACAGACGCTTTCGATCTTGCTTTTCGTCGGCGCTCTTATTTTTGTGGTGATCTCATTTTTTGTCTCAGGGGGATCATCCGATTACCGGAACCGTTGGATATGGGGCGTAATCTTTGCCGTCCTTCTTGTATTTCTTTCCATACAACGCATGTCGCTTGCCGAACAACAAGCGGGACATATAACGGAACGGAGTACGCTGCTGAAAAAAGCCGGCGAAATTCAGGAGAAAATGGTGGATAAACTTAGCCTGCTGCATATTTCGGATGAAGAAAAAGCGGTGCTTGCAACCTTGACGCTTAACTACCGGCGAAACATGTCGCGGGATATGAGAATGCGATTTTCGGTAGCCGGCTTGTCGCATTTACTATCGGTAAGCGGCTTTCATGTAGGTATCATATCGATGTTTATCAGCCTGATGCTATTCTTTATGCCGGAACGAATCAGGTATCTATTCACAATACTTCTTATTTGGATCTTTACGTATACTACAGGCCTCGCGACGGCTGCCGTGCGGGCCGCCATTATGATTAGTATTTATCTGACCGGGAAGATATTTGATAGAAATCCGGATATATATAACACATTGGCCGGGGCGGCATTCTGTATGCTTGTTTACAATCCGCTCTATTTGTATGACATCGGTTTTCAACTGAGTTATATGGCCGTGTTTTTTATATTATACCTTCAACCCCGGTTGAGTTGCTTGCTGGAAGTGAAGAATCCGATGCTTGCTTCGCCCTGGGATACATTGACGATAACAATTTCGGCACAGACAGGGACGGTCTTTCTGTGTTTCTATTACTTCGGACAAGGTTCGCTGGTATTCCTGTTTACAAACCTGTTTTTGTCATTTTTGACTACGATTCTTATACCCACAACATTATCGTGGATGACTATTCCGTCGTGGATACCGGGAACCGAAATATTACGTTCGATAATTGAAACAATGACGGATTCCATGATGTGGGTAGTTGAACGTTTCTCTTCAATACCGGGAGCTTCCGCCTCTGTACATTTTGACCTTTTTACGCTTATATTTTCTTATGTATGTTTAGCGATGATTATGTTATATTTCCACACACGGAACCCCAGGATGTTATTTGCCTGCCTTTCGACGCTGCTTGTTATTTTATGTTGGCATCTGTATAATTATTTGTGATGCAAGTCTAACAAAACGGAAAAACCTGTTATTCAATGATTTTCGTCCAATCGAATAAATCCGGTTCGTCACCGTATTGTATAGCTCTGAGTTTGTTGTAAAGTTTTTTGCATACAGGGCCGACATTGCCGTCTTTGGCAATGATGTATTGCTTATTTTCGTCAAGATCGTCAATCTGCGATATAGGTGCGATAACAGCAGCCGTCCCACATTCGGCCGCTTCGTCGAATGTAGCAATCTCCTCGAATGGAACCGGACGACGTTCTACCGTTAAACCTGACGTTTCAGCCAATTGCATGAGGCTTTTGTTTGTTATGGACGGGAGTATCGATCCGGAAACAGGGGTGATATATTTGTTGCCTTTGATTCCGAAAAAATTTGCAGGACCACATTCGTCAATGTATTTTTTTTCTTTTGGGTCCAGATAAAGCACAGCGGCATATCCTCCGGATTGTGCTTTTTGTCCGGCTACGAGGCTCGCCGCATAGTTCCCGCCGACTTTAACCATTCCTGTTCCTTTCGGCGCAGCGCGGTCGTAATCACGTATTATACATACTTTTGATGGTTTGAAACCGGTTTTGAAATAAGGACCTACCGGCGTCACAAAAACAAGGAACTGATATTCCTCCGAAGGTTTTACACCTACTTGCGCTCCCATTCCGATAAGCAACGGACGTATATAAAGTGATGAACCGCTTTCATACGGTGGAATAAAGCGCTGGTTGAGAAGTACGACTTTGCGCACTGCCTCTTCAAATTTGTCCGGAGGAAACTCTGCCATCATAATTGCGCGGCTCGATGCTTGAAGGCGTTTTGCATTCTCGTCCATTCGAAAAACGCGAATCCTGCCGTCTTTCCCCCGGAACGCTTTCAGGCCCTCGAAGGCTTCCTGTCCATAATGCAGGCACGTCGCCGCCATATGTATATTTATAATCTCGGAAGAAGACACTTCTAACTCTCCCCATTTTCCATCTTTGAAGAAACATCTTACGTTATAATCGGTCTTCATATAACCGAAAGGCAACTCCGACCACTTTAAATTTTCCATGTTCATATATATAAGTATTGTATTTATAATTTCAAATTTGCAAAATTAATGTTTTTTTCAATACCACACTACTTTTTCCCTATAAATTTTGCAGAATCTCATTCTTGCCATAACCCCAATTATTAGCCGCGCCGTTTATCCGGCCTATGAGTTGGATGCCGCCCGGCGGATACGGAAGAACGACGAACACAACCGGGAGAAGAAATCGTTGAGCGATAGTAATGTAATATATTCCGACAGACAGAAATGCGAATTCCGGCACGGCAGGAATGTTTCAAAACCATACTGCAGCGGATATCGCAGGCGGGAACGGCGGTTGCGTTTGTTGTTGAAAACTTTATTATGAATGTATATATTTTATACTTAATTTTGCAACGGCATGAAATTATAGCAACGACATGGAACCGTTTATACATTTACACGTACATACGCAGTTTTCACTGCTTGACGGACAGGCGCCTATTGACTCCCTGATTGAAAAGGCGCAACGCAACGGGATGAAAGCTCTCGCTGTGACCGACCATGGAAATATGTTCGGAATAAAAGAATTTTATAATAAAGTAAAGAAGAAAAACAGCAAACATTCCGGGACGATCAATGATTGTGAAAAGGAATTGCAACAATTACTCGCAAAAGCTAATCCTACGGAAGAAGACGATGAACGCATGAAAAAACTGTCGCACAAAATACATGAAGAAAAGGAACAACTCTTCAAGCCGATTATCGGATGCGAATGTTATTGTGCGCGTAACGGACGTCATAATAAATCCGGAAAGGAAGAACTTGGCGGATGGCATCTTGTGCTTCTAGCCAAAACACTGAAAGGATATAAGAACTTGATAAAAATGGTGTCTTATTCTTGGACGGAAGGTTTTTATGGTCGTCCGCGTATAGATAAGGAGCTTTTGGAAAAATATCATGAAGATATTATTGCCTGTTCTGCATGTCTGGCCGGAGAAGTGCCGCGTCATATACAAAATGGAGATATGAAAAAAGCGGAGGAATCCGCATTATGGTTTAAAAACCTTTTCGGCGATGATTATTACCTGGAATTACAACGCCATGAAACGCGGGATCCGGAAGCAGCGCAAGACGTATATCCCCGTCAAATGGAAGTTAATAAGGCGCTTATAGAACTTGCACGTAAACATAACATCAAACTTGTCGCAACGAACGATGTACATTTTGTTAACGAAGAAGATGCGGATGCACATGAAATACTCCTCTGTCTTAGCACTAATAAAACTATTAACGACCGGAATCGCATGCGTTACACTCGCCAGGAGTGGATGAAGACGACAGCCGAGATGAACGCCATTTTCCCCGATATACCGGAAGCGTTGAGAAATACGCTCGAAATAGCGGATAAGGTAGAGCTTTTCGATATAGATTCGACTGCGTTGATGCCATTCTTCGAAATTGATTCATCATTTGGAACGGAAGATGAGTATTGGGGTAAATATGAAGCGGAAGACCTTATAAAAGAATTTGGCGAAAAAAATTACCATCGCCTTGGCGGATATGAAAAGGTCATACGCATCAAACTCGAGGCGGACTATCTCGCTCATCTTACTCATGAAGAAGCGCGTAAACGTTATGCTGAGAATCTGACCGATGAAGTGAAAGAACGTATTGAGTTTGAACTGAATACGATGAAAACCATGGGGTTCCCCGGATATTTCCTGATCGTGCAGGATTTCATCGCGGCCGCAAGGAAGATGGGCGTAGCCGTCGGGCCTGGACGTGGTTCCGCCGCAGGATCGGTGGTCGCTTATTGTCTTGGAATAACGGATATCGACCCCATAAAATATGATCTGCTGTTTGAACGTTTCCTCAATCCCGATCGTATATCAATGCCTGATATTGATATAGATTTCGATGACGACGGACGAGGGGATGTGCTGAAATGGGTGACCGATAAATACGGATACGACCGTGTGGCGCACATTATTACATACGGTACGATGGCGTCAAAGATGGCCATAAAAGACGTTGCCCGCGTATTGGATTTGCCGTTATCGGAATCAAACCGCCTGGCGAAGTTGGTGCCAGATCGTATGCCGGAGGTTGACGGCCAATCGGTAAAATTAAATCTGGTGAACTGTATGAAATATTTGCCGGAATTTAAAGCGGAGATGGAAGGAAATAATCCGCTGATAAAAAAGACACTTACCTTTGCACGCCAACTTGAAGGAACTGTCCGTAACACTGGCGTTCATGCTTGCGGTATTATCATCGGTCGTCAAGATATCTCGGACATCGTGCCGGTATCTACTGCCGATGATAAAGAAACAGGCGAAACGCTGCTTGTCACGCAATATGAAGGCTCCGTTATTGAAGATACCGGCCTTATAAAGATGGATTTTCTCGGACTGAAAACATTATCTATCATAAAAGAGGCAATCGAAAATGTAAGGCAGACTACCGGTGAAGTAATAGATATAGACCAAATAAACATAGAAGACGAAAAGACTTACCAATTATACTGTCAGGGAAAAACAACGGCGACGTTCCAATTTGAGTCTGTCGGCATGCAGAAATATCTGAAAGAGTTGCAGCCATCAAAATTTGAAGACCTTATTGCGATGAATGCACTGTATCGTCCGGGACCAATGGATTATATTCCGTCGTTTATCGCACGCAAACACGGTCGATCGGAGATTGTTTACGACATACCGATCATGGAGCGATATCTCAAAGATACGTATGGCATTACGGTATATCAGGAGCAGGTTATGTTACTGTCGCGTTTGCTTGCCGGATTTACCCGCGGCGAGAGCGACACTTTGCGCAAAGCGATGGGTAAGAAGCAAAGAGACAAAATGACGGAGCTGAAAGAAAAATTCTTTTCCGGTGGCGAAGCAAATGGATATAAACGCAAGACGCTGGAAAAAATATGGGGCGACTGGGAAAAATTCGCTTCTTATGCTTTCAATAAAAGTCATGCTACCTGCTATTCGTGGGTCGCCTATCAGACCGCTTATTTGAAAGCTCATTATCCGTCGGAATATATGGCCGCGGTTTTGAGCCGTAACTTGTCGAATATCAAGGAAATAACCAAGTCGATGGACGAATGTCGAACGATGGGACTGCAAGTTCTCGGACCTGACGTCAATGAGTCTCATCGTAAGTTTGGCGTGAATAAAAAAGGTGACATACGTTTCGGACTTGCAGCCGTCAAAGGAGTAGGAGAGGGGGCTGTTCATAACATAATGGAAGAACGGAGAAAGAACGGCCACTACAAAGATATTTATGATTTTATAGAGCGTGTGAATCTTACCACATGTAACAGACGGGTGATTGAAAGCCTTGCTTTGTCAGGCGCTTTCGATAATTTTGGCGTGCGAAGGGAACCTTTTGTTACACCGAATGAAAAAGGCGAGACATTCACTGAAATTATATCCCGTTACGGGACGAAATTTCAGATGGATAAGCAAATGTCGACAAATTCGCTTTTCGGCGCTGATGCCGCAATTGATATAGCAAAACCTGAAGTCTTTAAATGCGAAGAATGGAGCGACCTGGAACGGTTGAATAAAGAGAAAGACCTGATTGGCATTTATCTTTCCGCCCATCCGCTGGATGCTTACCGGGTGATTCTTACTTATGTATGTAATACGGGAATGGCTGCCGTAAATAATCGTGATGAGCTGAAAAACAGGGAATTAACGATTGGCGGTATTGTTACGGCTTTCCGCGAGGGGATGACTAAACACGGTAAACCCTATGGTATCCTTACTGTCGAAGATTTTACGGGAAGCGGTGAAATACCATTGTTCGGCAACGACTACATAAACTACAGCAAATATGGTAAACCGGGCGTATATCTGTTTATCCGGGCAAGCATAGAACCCCGCAGTACGTATGTTAATACGCTTGATTTCAAAATAAAATCGATAACGCTTTTGCATGACGAAAAAGATAAACTTATTCAAAAATTAAGCATTTCATTGCCTATAAATGAGTTAAATAATACGATGGTGGAAGAACTGACATATGTTTTACGGAATAACGCGGGTAAGACGACCCTGTTTTTCAATGTAATTGATGAAAACCGTCACGTATCGCTTAACCTCTTTTCCAAAGACAATGGCGTAGATGTATCGCAAAAGCTTGTCGATGCTTTAACGGATATGGAAAATATACGTTTTACAATCAATTAGACATGGTAACTTAATATTTAATAATCATATAAATTAAAAATTATGGCATTAATAATAACGGATGAAAATTACAGTGAATTATTAAAGGGTGATAAACCCGTGGTGTTGGATTTTTGGGCGGAATGGTGTGGCCCTTGTCGTGTGCTTGGACCAATCATTGATGAATTGGCGAAGGAATATGAAGACCGTGTTGCTATCGGTAAGGTGGATGTGGATGATAATGATAATATCGTTACTAAATACGGCATCCGTAATATTCCGACGGTCTTATTTTTTAAAGGGGGTGAAATTGTCGACAAACAGGTTGGTGCAGCAAATAAAGATGTTTTCATCGAAAAAATAAACAATTTGCTCTGAAAATAGTAATTGCTTCGGAAAAGCAATTCCGAAAATAGCAATTTGCTTTGAAGAGTGGGGTGGGGATTCTTCATTAATGAGAATTTCCTGTGTATTGTTATTTTTATTCGTCTGTGTGGAATGTAGAAAATTTCATGTATACTTGAGGGACGCCTCGCCTCTCTGATTCATTGTTTCTCTGTCAGGTTTTGCCAGAATCTGACAGGCATGTTCTTCTTTTGCAAACGGGGGTTGATGCGTTCTTTGATTGTCATTGCCTTAAAATATCCTTTCCATAAGTCCTGAAACCGTTTTTCGTCGTCGGCCATGAGTGATTCGTCTAACTTTCCGCTCAACAGGCGGTCGTCTTCGGTAAATGTGATTTCTTTTGTGGTGCATAAATCGTAGTAATATCCGTATTTGCGCCGGAGATCGTAGATGACCCATTGCTGGTCGGAAAAACGGTCGGTGAAATGGTCGATTGTCAGCGGCAATGCATTGTATATGGGTTTGACCGGCGCAAAAAATAAATTGTCGGCCGCTTTCTGGAATCTGATAAACTGCTTGATATATTGCGCTTCGTGGCTTACTTTGCGGGCAATCTTTTCCACTTCGAGTATATCGGCATCGCCAAAGTTATATTCTATCTTTCGGGTGGTAGCAAATGTTTTACAGAGATAACGGAATAACAGTTCGTCGCTTCCATCCAGCTCCGAAAGCCAAACGTACATCAGCATGTTACATACGTTTTTTTCAAGTTTGTTTTGTAAGGCATTCCATACGCGCATTGACCGTTCTTCCCCGGTTACGACGGTATGCGTTGCGTCTGTAAACATAGGTATGATATCGCCCGTCCGAAGAAGTTTATCCGGAAATATTTTCAGGCTGAAGGCATCGAAAACGACGCTCAGCAGTCCTTCAAATGTCTTGTCATAAAAGAATACGGTCATAGCGGAGTCAATAATTTTTTATGAAATGATGAAATATCCGGTTGGAAGCTGTTTCAAATCTACGTTGCGCTAATCGGGGAAAATAATAGATAATTGCCGTTCATCGTTTATCATCTTTTTCTTTTTCGGTTCGGTGAGCACTTTTCGCACATATTCAGGAGATACTTCGTTAACCGTGTTCATCGGTAATTCATGGCATGTGATAAAAAATTTCGCTTTTTTCATCACAATGCCTATTTTTTTCAATTGCTCCGATGTTAACCGTCCGAAACGGCGTGCGGATAAAATCAGTTTCGCGGATTTAACGCCTACACCCGGTATGCGAAGGATCATCTCATAGTCGGCAATATTCACATCTACCGGAAAATTTTCCGGATGACGTAGCGCCCACGCTAACTTGGGATCAACCTCCAAATCAAGGTTCGGGAACCGGTCATTCACGATTTCATCGGCGCGGAACTGATAAAAACGCATCAGCCAGTCTGCCTGATAAAGGCGGTTTTCGCGTACAAGCGGCGCTTGTTTGACGGAAGGAAGACGCTTGTCGTACGAATTAACCGGTATGAATCCCGAATAATACACACGTTTCATGCTTGGACGTCTATACAGTGCGGACGATATGTACAATATATCTTTATCAGATTCGGGTGTTGCGCCTACAATCATCTGCGTACTTTGTCCCGCGGGAACGAAACGTGGTGCATGATGGAACTTACGGCGGTCTTCAATGCTTTGCAACATGCCTTGCTGGATGTAGCGCATCGGGGAGAAAACACTCTGGAAGTCTTTGTCGGGAGCAAGAAGTTTCAGGTTATGTTCGGTCGGTATTTCTAAGTTTACACTCATACGGTCGGCGTAAAGACCGCCTTCGGCCACTAACTCCCGGCTGCATCCTGGAATACTTTTCAGGTGGATATATCCGTTGAAACGGTGTACGACGCGCAATTCTTTTACTACGCGAACCATACGTTCCATTGTATAATCCGGATTACGTATTATGCCGGAACTCAGGAATAATCCTTCTATATAATTACGACGATAAAATTCCATCGTCAATTCTACAAGTTCGCTTACGCTGAATGTTGTCCGTTTCAAGTCGTTGCTTTTCCGGTTTATGCAGTAGGCGCAATCGTAAATGCAATGATTCGTAAGCATTATTTTCAATAGTGAAACGCACCGTCCGTCGTCGGTGAAACTGTGGCAAATACCCATACCTCCGACGGTGTTACCCACTCCGCCTGATTTATTATTACGTACTGTTCCGCTCGTAGCGCACGAAACATCGTATTTTGCCGATTCAGCCAATATTTTCAGCTTCTCCAAAACGTTTTCGTCCATAATGATGACAAAGTAAACGATTTTCCTTCAAAAAAGAAAATAAAAATCACAGAAGTTATTAACCCCTGCAAAATTTGGATATGTGTTCCCCCCCCTTATATTACAAAATGCCGGGATATTTCATCAGAAACTCTTTGAAGTCTTCGAAATCCTTTCCGAGCATAACGTTTTTTCTCACCTTTCATAAATTCCGGCAGTTTTGCCGGGATCTCAATATCCGAGTCGAGAATATGGTCGAAAAAAGTTTCTCAAAAATTTGTATATCAATAAAATAAGCAATATCTTTGAACAAAATTAGTAGTTTCATTTTTCGAATAAACAATGATATAATTCATAGAAAAACAACATAATACAAAATCATATGAAAAAGATAATACACGATCGGGATATAATTTTAGACATTATTTAATTTATGCCAAACATTATGAATACAAAGAGGGAAAAATCAAATTTAATCATGTTCATACCGGTTATACTGTATATATTTACCGGATGTAACGCTGTCGAAGAAGATACGGCTGTCGAAACTCCTGTTATCGGTAAAGATCCGCCGGTAATTGAATTCAAGTACACCGATATAGAAACGGCACAGAAGTTTTTGACGGCTAAATGGCTCAAAATCGAAGAGTGTAATTTGGGCGGATGCCATAAAATGGCTAGCGAGGGTAAATATGATGAAATTATCGATGCGGAGACGATTCGTGTCTCGTGGGATTTGGACACCGGAATGCGAGAGTATAAAATAACGAAATGGGAAAAAAGCAGTACCGTATTCGGCGATGGAGTAGAAATATCTATCGAGACAACAGCCGATCATCTTTTTTCCACTTCTATTCTTTTTCGGTTTATCAGTAACGATACGTTATATTATGGAATAAACGGTTGTTATGATTGTCCATCGTGGACGGCTGTGAGGGTTAAGAAAAATGATAAGACGGATAAAACGCCGTAGCGGTAGTTTTGCTATGTTGGATTTTGCGAGGATCTTATAAAAGTTACAAAATGCCGGGTTATTTCATCAGAAACTCTTTGAAGCCTTCGAAATCTTTTCCGAGTGCGACACTTTTTTTTTCGCCTTTCATAAATTCCTGCAGTTTTGCCGGGATTTCAATGTCCGAGTCGAGAATATGGTCGACGGTCTCTTTAAACTTGGCCGGATGAGCCGTTTCGAGGAACAACCCCGTTTCGTCGGGTTTCAATCCGCAGTCGGCAAGCGCCTGATAGCCGCAAGCGCCGTGGGGATCTAACAGATACAGGCGGGTATTATATACTTTGCACATTGTTTCGGCTATCTGTTCGTTTGCATACCGATATCCGGATATCAATGCGGCGATTTGTTGGTGACTGTTACCAAACAGGTCAAGGATACGTACAAAATTGCTTGGGTTACCGACGTCCATTGCATTTGCATATGTTTCTACCGATGGACGAGGATTGTAATTTCCGGTCCGGAGGTATTCAAAAAAAACATCATTACGGTTGTTTGCCGCTATAAAATGCTTTATGGGAAGCCCCATTTTATAAGCAAAAAGTCCGGCGGTTATATTTCCAAAATTGCCGCTCGGAACACTGACGACAAGGCCATCGGATTTCCCGATTTTATCTAATTGCGCATAGGCGTTGAAATAATAGAACGATTGCGGCAGGAACCTCGCGACGTTAATTGAATTGGCAGATGTCAGTTGCATGTATTTGTTCAGTTCATCGTCGATAAATGCTGCTTTGACCAGAGCCTGACAATCGTCGAATGTCCCGTCAATTTCCAGTGCTGTAATGTTTTTTCCAAGCGTAGTAAACTGGCGTTCCTGGACAGGACTAACCTTTCCCTTTGGATAAAGCACGAATACGTTTATACCTGTGACGCCGAGAAACCCGTTTGCTACGGCTCCTCCCGTATCTCCGGAAGTGGCAACGAGTACGTTCACCTCGCGGTCTAATCCTTTGCGGAGTATGAAATGGCTTAACATACGCGCCATAAAACGCGCTCCTACATCCTTAAACGCAAGCGTCGGTCCGTGAAACAGTTCAAGGCTGTATATATTATCGTTTACATGAACAACCGGCGTTTCAAACGAAAGCGTATCATAAACAATATCGCTGAGCGATTGCGAATCTATGTCATCGCCGAAAAACGCCTGTGCAACGATATCCGCGATTTCCTGAAATGATTTGTCTTTCATTGTTGCAATAACATCCGCATTGATAGACGGGATACGTTCCGGCATATATAACCCCTTGTCTCCCGCAAGACCTTTTATCACAACCTTTTCCAGATCCGTAAGAGGCGCTTGTTTATTTGTACTGTAATACTGCATATTAATTTTTTTAATTACAAATTACGAAATCAATTTTGAGTTCACTAATCACTAATGAATTTTGAATTTTGAATGTTGAATGTTGAATTACGACTTACAACTTACAACTTACAACTTACAACTTACAACTTACAACTTATGACTAATCACTAATCACCTATCTGATGTTTGCAATAGAGATGATATCGGCGAAAACGCCGGCGGCGGTGACGTCAGCTCCGGCTCCGTATCCTTTGATAATCATTGGGTAATCATGGTAGCGTTCCGTCGAAATCATGATAATGTTGTTGCTTCCTTCGAGTTCATAGAACGGATGCCGGCTTCCTACTTCCATCAGTCCGACTTCACACTCTCCGTTATTCATGCTTGCCACGAAACGGAGACGTTTGTCTTTGGCTGCTAATTTCTTACGTTTTTCTTCAAATTCGACATCAAGATCCGCGATGTGTTCCCAGAAGTTGTCGATGTCGCCTTCAAAGTATCCGGACGGGATAAACAAGTTTGTTTTGACGTCCTTCTGTTCGATGGCATATCCTGCTTCGCGTGCAAGAATCACAAGTTTGCGGATAACATCCATGCCACTCAGGTCGACACGCGGGTCAGGCTCGGCATATTTGGCGTCGACAGCCATTTTTATCGCCTTACTGAGGGGGATCTTCTCGCTTATTGTGTTGAATATAAAATTCAGTGTACCGGTCAGTACGGCTTCGAGTTTCAGTATGTGGTCGCCGCTGTTAATCAGGTCGTTCATCGTATTGATGATGGGAAGTCCGGCGCCTACATTTGTTTCGAACAGAAATTTTATGCCCCGTTTGCGCGCCGTTTCCTTGAGCAGGAGATAATTTTTGTACGACGAGGACGCCGCTATTTTATTTGCCGCCACGATTGAAATATTTTTATTAAGAAGCGTCTCGTATAATCCTGCAATTTTTTCACTGGAAGTGCAGTCGACGAAAACGGAATTAAAAATATTCATTTTTATGATTTCATCGCGAAGCAGCGCCGGCGAAGATTCGGCGCCATTCTCTTTGAGATCTTTGATGCAAGTTTTAAAGTCCAGTCCTTCCCGGCGCATGAGCATGCGTTTAGAGTTTGCTATTCCGACAACATTCAACTTAACGCCGTTCTGTGTCATCAATTTTTTCTGTTGATGTTTGATTTGTTCCAGCAAATGTCCGCCTACGGTTCCGACGCCGATCAAAAATAAATTCAGCATCTTATATTCGGAAAGAAAAAACGAATCGTGGATAGAGTTTAACGCCTTACGAAGATATTCAAGTTTGATGACGAATGATATATTTGTCTCGGAAGCCCCTTGTGCACAGGCGATGACGCTGATGCCGGCGCGTCCCAGCGTGCCGAAAAGTTTACCGGCTATACCCGGTGTCCGTTTCATGTTTTCACCTACGATAGCGACCGTAGCAAGGTCTTTTTCCGCAACAATATCTTCAATCTCGCCCCTCGACCGCTCCGGTGCAAATTCTTCGTTGAGTACCTCTACCGCCAGCGTCGCATTTTCATTTTTCACGGCAAATGTCGTATTGTTTTCAGAGCTTGCCTGCGATACCATAAAGACACTGATGCCGCTCTCTGCTAATGTCCGGAATATCCGGTAGTTGACGCCGATCACGCCGACCATACCTAATCCCTGTACAGTGACAAGGCAGGTATCGTTAATTGATGATATTCCTTTTATAATAGCTTTCTTTTCATTTTTCGTCTCTTCCTTATCGTTTTTTTTGGAGATATACGTGCCGGGAACTTCCGGGTTAAACGTATTACATACTTTTATCGGGATATTTTTGTGAAACACAGGGTAAATAGTCGGAGGGTAAATCACTTTCGCTCCGAAATTACAAAGCTCCATCGCTTCGGTAAAAGACAAATGCTCAATTACATACGCCGAGTTTATGATACGCGGGTCTGCCGTCATGAACCCGTCTACATCTGTCCATATCTCAAGGACTGATGCACCCAACGCTGCGGCGATGATCGAAGCCGTATAATCCGAGCCACCCCGTCCCAGATTCGTTATCTCGCCATCTTCTATGCTCGAAGATATGAATCCGGGCGCTAATGCAATTCCGTGCATAGGCTTGAAAGTTTTTCTTATCAGTTTATTTGTCTGTTCAAAGTCAACAACATGTTTATTGAACTGTTTGTGTGTTTTTATAAACTGGCGCGAGTCATATAATTTCGCATTTTTAATTACGTTTGATACGATAATCGAAGAAAGTCTCTCTCCGTAACTTACAATAGCATCGGATGTTTTTGCAGAAAGATCTTTTATCAGGAAGACGCCGCGGTAAATATTTTCAAGTTCGTCGAGCGTCTCCATCACTTTTTTCATGACCGTTGCCTGTTTTGATCCGGAAATGAGACCTTCTACGACAGATTTATGACGCGCGACTATTTCTGAAAACTCTTTTTTATAAGATTTATCGCCGGCAGAGGCTGCGTTAGCTGTATGCAATAATTTGTCGGTTATACCGCCAAGCGCGGATACAATAACGATTACAGGCTCGTCAACGGCTTCTACTATCTTTTTAACACTTCTGATGCTGTCTGCGGAACCTACGGATGTTCCGCCGAATTTCAATACTTTCATTCTATATATGTATTTTTGATAAATACTAAAAACGCTACATTTCAAAGGGGCAAAAGTACATGAAATTTTCGACATTACACACAGGCCGATAAAAAAGTCCGGCGAAATTTATAGGGGAAAAGCCCGAAGCAATCCGGTAGCGAGCGCAACCACGTTTTGCCACCCGATTCCTGCGCTTTGTTATTACGGTAGCGCTGCAACTGTCCGCCCCAGATGCCGCCGAAATGAGAGGTAGTATGTGCCGTTGTCGTTTTCCGGGATTCCGTTTTCGCGGTCGTGCAAAGGATAAATATACAGCCGGTTGCTAAAAACGTGCGCGGAAGGGTCGGCTATATTAATCGGCAGTAAACAAATATCGGGGCGTATTAATACTATATTTCTTTTGTGAGATGTATTAATTTTTCTACGACTGGTTTTGCCTGATAATTTCTGTCGAACAGCAGCGGATAGTCGGCGCGTCCGCGAACAGGCCAGTCGTTGAGCCACGAATCGCCATCGGTAATGCCCCAGGTGGTTACGCGCGTAATCGCGTCGCTGTGTTTGAGCAAAAGAGAAAACATGTCGGCGTAGCGTTGTGTCCAAGCGCTGTCCACATCGGCAGGCAAACCTTCGGCATAGGGATTTAATTCTTTGAGGTATTCAAAATTAGTTGCGACATCTGCGCCCACATTTTCGCGTGCGCGTGGCAAAACGCTAATATCTAATTCTGTAATCATCACTTTCAGGCCGGTAGCCGCAAATGCTTCGATGCTCTTTTCCAATTCGGACAATAGGGGATAATCCAAATGCAGATGCGCCTGCATACCGATGGCGTCAATGCGTATGCCGTTACTTTTTAGACGGTTTATAAGCGCAACGACCGCATCGCGTTTCCCTTTTTCCGCCATATTGTAGTCGTTGTAGTACAGTTCGGCGGCAGGGTCGGCACGGTGCGCCCAAACGAAAGCGGAGTCGATAAAGTCCGGGCCGATAATGTTGTACAGTGGCGACTGGCGGTACGAACCGTCTTCCATGATGGCTTCATTGACAACGTCCCACCCTTTAATCCGTCCCTTGTAACGGCTGACGACGGCGGTAATGTGATTTCTCAAACGCGCCAACAGAACATCTCTGGAAACTTCCGCGCCGTTTTCGTCTACAAACAGCCAGCGGGGCGCCTGACTGTGCCACACGAGGCAATGTCCGGTAATCCATAAATTGTTGGCTTCGCCGAAATCCACGTACCGGTCGGCTTCACGGAAGGCAAATGTGCCTTCTTCGGGTTGCAGATACATGCTTTTCAGGCAGTTTTCCGGAACAACGGCATTGAAATGCTGCCGCAAAACACGTGCAGAAGCGGTGTTCCGTCCGCTCGAAATATTGACGTTGATGGCTGCGCCGATAAGAAACTTTTGGCCGTATGCGCCTTTCAGCGTTTCCTGGCCGGTTGTACACGACAATAGGACGATTGTCGATAAAATAAGGTTTGATGCGATTTTAATAAGTGTCATGATGTTTTTATTTTTGTCTGTTTTCAATTTCGTTTCCATATTACACAAGTTGTTTGTCGGTAAGATTATATCGCGATACGGTATACATTAAAATTAAAACGGCCGGAATGGCGGCTGAAATTAAACGATATGTGTTTTTTAATGATTATTCCGTTTCAAAGGGCGATGCAGGGAGTCCTTCTTTGTTTTTCAGATTGGCATCGTCAGGATTGTCAGCCCATGCGTAGCGCACTTTCACGGGTTTTTTCACCGAGTCGCTCCATACCTTCACTTTGTCCTTAGCCACTGTAACGGCGTTTGCCCATTCGTATTTGCCATCTTCGCCGGCAATGGCGAATCCGTGCAGGTCGAGGTTGGTATATATTCCTGAACCCACAGAGGTAAAAGTAAGGATGATGCTGCCGTTCTTTCTTTCCATGCTTTTGTAGAGCGGTCCCTGACTTGTCAGCGTTTCGCCGTAGGCGACTCTTTGCGCTTCGAGTGCGAGGCGGCGTCCAAGTTCCTTTTTATTGAGCGGGTGAATGTCGTTCCATTCGCCAAGGTCTATTGCCACAGCCATACCTGTGTTTGGCACGGCAAGCGTTTTGCGCTGCACGTTACGAAGTTCGGCCCAGCCGCTTTCGAGCGGTTGTTTCTGCGCTTTCATAAAGTTGGCAAGTTGCACGTATATGAAAGGCAACTGCGGGTTGCTATATTTGCTGCGCCAGTCGGCTATAAGGTCGGCAAAAAGGCTTTCGTATTCCATTGCCCGTCCGGTGTTCGATTCACCCTGATACCAGATAACACCTTTAATGGGGGCATTTATTACGGGAGCAATCATGCTGTTGTACAATCCTGTGGGCGCGTATCCGATAGAATTTGCAGGCGGCGCCGATGGCGGCGGCGCCAGTGTCGAGTAATCGACCCCCGCTTTGTATTTCCACTGTCCCGTAAGGTCGATGTGTTCGTCGCCTGCTATCAGTTTATACGGTTTTTCTTCTACAAAACCTCCGCCCTGTCCGTTACTCATTACGCGGACGGCTATAACGTTTCTGCCTTCTTTGAGCAGGCCTGCCTTTACGTTGTAGATTCTCGGCGGATACTGGTAGGTAATGTTGCCGACGTAAACGCCGTTGACAAATGCCGAGTCGCTGTTGACAATGCATCCGAGCCGCAGGACGCCTTCCTTTCCCGCCATCGAAGCGGGGACGTCAATTTCTTTGCGCAGCCATATCACGCCGTTTCCGAAGTCAATATCCTTGTCGCGCCAGTAGCCGGGCAGCGACACCTCGTCCCAGTCGGAGTCGTCAACATCTGCTTTGTGCCATTTTCCGAGTCCCGCATCTTTAGGCATGGCTTCCATCATGCGGCGGAAGTTTTCGTCGAACGCACCTGCCGCATTTCCCTGTCGGCTTCTCTCTATCAGTTTCTCAACCGATTCAATGTATTCTGGGTATCGCCGCGCCGTTTCGATGCTTATCCACGCTTCGGCGGGCGAACCTCCCACGCTTGAATTGAACAGACCGACAGGTATTTGATATTTATTGTAAAGGTTTTCGGCAAAGAAGTATGCCAGAGCCGAAAAGTCCATGATATTTTCGGGCGTTGCCGCTTTCCATGCGCCTCCAGGCAGGTCTTTTTCTGGCTTTTCATACGAATAGCGGTGGGTAGGCGTTTTGAAGTGTCGTATGTAAGGGTTATTAATTTTCCGGATATCATCGGCAAACATGTCCGTTACACGCGATATTTGCAGTTCCATGTTAGACTGTCCCGAACAGAGCCACACATCGCCTATAAGAATGTCGTTCACCGTAATACGGTTGCTTGCCGTTACCGTCAGCGAATACGGACCTCCCGCCTGCTGTTCAGGAATGACGGTTTGCCAGTTTCCGTTTTCATCCGATGTACATTTGTATTCGCCACCATTGAATGATATTGTAATATTTTCATTTGGAGATGCCCATCCCCATATCTTTAAGGGCACATCGCGTTGAAGCACCATACCGTCGCTGATGAGCAGCGGGAGGCGCACCTGTGCAAACGAACAGGTTGCACCGAATAACAGGAAGCAGGCGATGACTCGCGCCGCATAAAAACCCGTTGGCGCGTTCGTGCAAAAGCGGAATGCGAATGCGAATGCGAATGCGAATGAGAATGTGTAATGCGTATGATTCATTATATTTTTCATATTATTTTATACGTTTTACGGGTGATTCGTTCATAAATAAATAGCTGTCTTCGTATCCGCCGAAATCTATTACAATCTTTTCAAATACGATGCCTGGGTCGAGAGGTTTCAAAACGAGCAGTTGTGCATTATCGGCTGTTGCGGGCAATTTCAACTTTACCTGTTTGGCTACTGCGCGGCGGGCAACGGTGGGATAAAATACGGTGTAAATGTTTTCGGGTTTTTCGTTTAAATCGGCGTTGAAATTCACGGTTTGTGCATCGCCGCCTTCAAAGCCCACGCTGTACTTATGCCCTTCGGGGTTGGCAAATGCCAGCGTTGATTTTACAACCACGATGACGGTTACTTCGTCAAGGCCTTGCGGAAGCTGCATTTTGTATGAAAGTTCAGCGCCATCGACCGTTTTTGTGTAAGGCATCAGCGCAACGCCGCTCAACGTGCGACCTAAATAAGGAATGGTAGTCCAAGCCGTTTCGTTCGTACTTTTTGTTGAGAAATAGTGCTCGGCTTCCATCGACACAACGCCGTCGCGAGCCGTGAACACGTAATTTCCTGCGGTATTTTCATCCTCTTTTATACGGAAAATTCCGGGTAATTTATCTTGTGGGAAATTATCGTTCCAAGTAGTATAGCCGATATGCTTTTGCGTCATCATACCCTTCCATTTTCCTCCGGCCATATCTTCGTTGTATTCGCGGCACAGTTCCGCATCGCGTTTGAAGGCGCGTTCCACCTTGCCGGCCCATTCATTTGCCTGGGGATTGTTGTCTTTATACAATTTATGGTTCATTGCCTGCGCGTAATACATTTCGTAAAGATTCGCCATTGCCTGAACGGGAAACAGGAGCAACTGCCGGTAAGCGTCCCGATATTCAGGTTTGAGTGAAATATATTGCCGCAACGCTTCTGCTTCGAGTTTTACATATTCGTCGGCAACCTGTTTCCATTCTCCGGTTTCGAGGTTGTAGGTGTGGCAGTCGAGCATTTCGGGCGTAACGCGGCCGCTGTATTTGCCGTACAGATTTAAAATTCGCATGGCCTCGTCGGCCTGCGCTTCACCAAACTGTTGCGCACAGAATCGGTGCGAATGTTCCAACAGGTTGGAAGCGGCGTATTGTTTGGGATTCCACGCCATATCGAGAAAAAGCGTAATCGGGTATTCCATGGGCTTCAAATCGCCCACGTTCAGCATCCAAATCCTGTCTACTCCGTAATCGAAGGTCAACTGCAGTTGTTCCCACATGTTTTGTATCGGGGTAACATTGAGGAATTTGTAATTGCGTGGAGCGCCGACATAATCGACGTGGTAATACAGCCCGTAACCGCCTTTGCGGGGTTTGCCGGTCAGGTCGGGCAGGAAGCGGACATTGCCCCAGTTGTCATCACAGAGCAGCAGGGTAACGTCGTCAGGGACGCGCATTCCTTTTTTGTAATACTCCTGCACTTCCTTGTAAAGTGCCCATACCTGTGGCGTTTGGTCGGCTTTTTTGCCGGTTACTTTTTCGATTATTTTGCGTTGGTCGGCTACGATTTTTTGGAGCAATGCCACGTTTGCGTCTTCGCTCATCGGCTCATCCCCGTCGCCGCGCATCCCCACCGTAACGACTTTTTCCCAATTTTTAGCGCGTTCGATGCCGGTAGCCCAAAAATCCTGCAAGCCTTTTGCGTTGGCGCTGTAATTCCACGCGCCCGTACCGCGCCGTTTCCAGTCCTGCTGTGCCTGCGCCATGGGTTCGTGGTGCGATGTTCCCATTACGATTCCCATTTCATCGGCTAAAACGCCATTTTGCGGGTCGTCATCGTAAAAGGCGTTATTCCACATTGCCGGCCACAGGAAATTTCCTTTCAGGCGCAGAATCAGCTCAAAAACCTTTTCGTACATGCGGCTGTTCAGTCCGCCGTACGTGTGTTTTGCCCACGAAGAGAGGCAGGGCGCTTCGTCGTTCAGGAAAATTCCGCGATAGCGCACCGCCGGTTCGCCGTCGGTATAAATGCCGTCCCTGATAGCGATAAAATCATGTTTTTGCACAGGTACGTCAGCCCACCAGTACCAGGGCGAAACGCCCATTTGCGCCGACAGTTCGTAAATGCCGTAAATCGTTCCGCGTTTATCGCTTCCAGCAATTACAACGGCTTCTTCTACGCCCGCAAGCGGATTTTTCACGGTTTGCAAAATGTATTTTTCGGTTTTTCCGATAAGTTCGCTGCCGTTGATTTTCCCCGTTTTGAGCATGTCGTCAATAAATACGGATTTGCCGACGGTGCCGATAATCAGGCAGTGCGACGATTTTACGGCGTATTGAACGGCAGGTTTTACACCGGTGACCTGTTCGGCGTCGGTGCAGAGGTTGTCAATGGTGCGAAGGACACCCGCCCATTCGGTGGCGTCGGCCAACACCGGAAGCGATTTTCCGTTTTGTATCCAAACAAACCCGTTTCCATCTGTCGAAACGAAAGGTTGCGCTGCAAAGAGTGGCGCGGAAAGCATTAAAACAATAATGCAATACAGGAAATTTTGCAAGGGTTTCATCATTATTTTCTTAATTCTCTTGTGTATAAAAATAAATCCATGCAAAGTTCCTGCTATTCGGGCTAACGGCAAAATGATATTGTTACATAATACCTGTAAATTCATCGCAGCATTTTTTGAATTTGTATCATTTTATTTTGCGACTGTTCCAATTACCTGTTTATCTCCAAAACTGTATTTAAGATGGTTGCTTTTTAGTAATTTTGGCGCAAAATTTCATAAGCAAAAATGAAAAAGGTTTTGATTATATTCCTGTTTTGTCAATGGATTGGCGGCAAAATTCTGTATGCGGAAAATATCCGCTTCTACGATTTACGTCAACTGACCTGCGACCTGTTTACTTCTATCTGTCAGGATACCGAAGGGTATATTTGGCTCGGAACGGAATACGGGCTGAACCGCTTTAACGGTATTCAGTTTGCACATTACTATGATGTGCCGGAGGACAGCGCTTCACTGCTGCACAATTCGGTGCGCTGCCTGACGCTCGACCGCAGTGGTACGCTTTGGCTCGGCTTTATCAATGGCTTGCAATATTATGTTCGCGGAGAGGATAATTTCCGGCAGATACAGTTTGACGGCGATGTGACTCCACACGTTATTCATATCAGGCAATTCGGGAACGGCGAAATTTGGGTGGCCACTTCAGGTTTCGGCATTTTCCGGGTAGATATAACAAAAAAACGGGCGCTCAGGGTAGATAATATTCCGCAGATAATGGATTTTTCATTTTACAATTATGTGTATGAAGACGGTCAGGGCGTACAATGGTTCGGAATTAACAACGTTGGTTTGTTGCAGTATAACCCCGTCGCACGCCGAAGCAAACTTTTCTCGCGCGAAGAAATTCCCGGCGTTTCCGCCATTTCGGGAATGACCGAAGACCGCGCCGGCATCTTATGGGTTACCACCACGACGAACGTTTGCCGCTTCGACCGTCAGGCAAATACGTTTCACTCCATCCAGGGCGACGACAGTTGGATTCCTGCGCGAGAAATCATACAAACAAGCGCCGGATCCATTTTTATTGCCACCTACGGCAAGGGATTGAAACAGATTGAAAACGGAAAATACGTTACCCAACATATTTACAATCCATACATTCCTCTTTCAAAAGCAAAAATTCCTGCCCTTTACGAAGACCGCAACCACAATTTGTGGCTCTGTTGCTATCAAAAGGGCTTGCTAATGGTATCTAACGAAGTTTCGCCTTTTGATAAATGGACTGTTTCGCTGCAGCAATATCCCAAAGCGGGAACGGTGCTATCCGTCTTTATCGACCGCGAAGGCAATGTGTGGAACAGCGTGGAAAATGCAGGCGTTTTCAAAATGAACAAACAGGGCGATATCGTTGAACATTTGGATTTAGGCGGACGTGATTTTTCGTCTGTTTTTCAGGACAGAGCAGGAAATATTTGGTTGGGGGGCAAGTATTCAAATCTTTTTCAAATCAACCTGAAAACAGGAAAAATTGCCGAACATTTGAGTGCATTTGATTTCAAGAGTATAGCGGAAGACGGGAAAGGAAATCTCTATCTGTCGACTTTCGGGTTCGGATTTATCTACTATAATCCGGAGACAGGCGAAACGACGAATTTTACAAACAACTACAACAAAAACTCTATCGGCAACGATTGGATTTATAAAATTCATATCGATTCGCAGGGATTTATATGGTTTGCGCATGTCAACGGCATTGACCGCTACAATCCGGAAACAGGAATTTTTACGCCTTATGCGCTGCCCAATATCCCCCAATACATAACGTATTGCCTGCTCGAGGATGCGAAAGGGAATATTTGGGCGGGAACCGATCATGGACTTGCCTGCATTGACCGCAAGACAAACAAAGCGGAAATTTTTCAGGAAAAAGACGGACTCTCGTGCAACATTGTCTATGCCGTGGCAAAAGACACGCACGGAAATATCTGGTGCGCCACACTCAAAGGCATTAGCAAACGGCACGTGGAAGAACGGAAATTCTACCGTTACCATACCGGCAACGAAATGACCGACAACGAATATACCAGCAATGCTACCGTGGCCGTTTCGCCCGAAGGAAAAATTTATTTCGGCGGGACACAGGGAATTACGCTTTTCGACCCCGATCGGCTGACCGCAAGCAAAAAAACGGAAAATGTGGCGCTGTCCGCTATTTACCTCAACGGAAAAACCGTAAACGCCCATACCTTATCCGGTAAAAATCTGATTATGAACGGCAAAAATGACATTTGCCTTTCGTTTTTCGACAATACCTTTACGCTCGAATTTACAACTTTTACTTTCGACGACCCCTTGAACACTTTTTACGAATACCGTTTCCGCAACAAAGAAGAAACATGGAACATTACCCGTCCGGGCATTAATCAAATTACGTACAATCGCTTGCCTTACGGAAAATATATCATCGACGTGCGGGCATGCCGCAACAGCGTTTATTCGGATATTTTACCGCTGACGATACGCATATTGCCGCCATGGTGGCAATCGTGGTGGGCATACCTTTTATATATTGCATTGGCAGCGTTTATTTTATCGCAAATTTATTTTGTTGTTAAACAACGGTATTCGCACAAAATGAACGAAGAAAAAATCAAACTCTTTGTCAATCTTTCGCACGAAATACGCTCGCCGATGACTCTAATTGTGAATCCTCTGGACACAATGCTCAAAAAGGATTACGACGAAGAGACGTTACACATGTTGCGTATGATGAGGAAAAACGCTAACCGTATTATCGGTTTGATAAACCAGCTGCTTGACATGCGAAAAATCGAAAAAGGACGAATGGTAATCAAATGCAGGGAAGTGGATTTGATTCCATACATCAAAAGCATAATGGATTTATACGAATATCAGGCAAATCAACGAAATATCCGTCTTTGCCTTGACGCTAAAGCAGAAACCATACCGGCGTGGATTGACACGCGCCATTTCGACAAAGTGTTAGTGAATATCATAACCAATGCGTTGCAATACACGCCCGATGGCGGCATTATCAAAATTCTGCTGCAGGAACGCACCGACGAAACCTTTATCGGTGACCTGTACCATTATATCGAAATTCAGATTTTGGATACCGGCAAGGGCATTGACGCCGACAAGCTGGAAAAGATTTTTGAACGCTTTTATACCACGCCTGCCGAAGGCGAAACGGGGGGTATTGGCTTTGGTATCGGACTGAACCTCTGTCGCCTGATTGTGAAACTGCACCACGGAACAATCACGGCTTACAATCGCGAAGACGCGCAAGGCAGTTGCTTTACCATACGGATTCCATCCGGGAATATGCATCTGAAAAAAGGCGAAATTGCCGAAGATCCGCCGGCTACGGGCGAAATAAATCGCCTCCCGGCAGAAATGAATGGCGATGAACAAAAACCGAAATACAAACGCCTGCAAAACGGTACGGACAAAATTCTCGTGGTGGATGACGACGAAGAAATTCTTGCCTACCTTTCCGCCGAATTGTCGGGAGCATACAAAGTCCGCGCCTGCAACAACGGCAACGATGCGTGGCAAATCATTTTGACAGAGAAACCGGATCTCGTTATTTCCGACGTGATTATGTCCGGAATAGATGGTTACTCGCTATTGAAACAAATCAAGAAAAATGCGCAGGTCAATCACATTCCGATTATTCTACTCACTTCCAAAACGGAATCTGAAGACCGAATCAAAGGTATCAAATCAGGCGCCGACGCTTATCTGAACAAGCCGTTCAATCTCGACGAACTGAAAACGCAGGTGGCAAATCTACTCGAAAACGCCCGCCGCCTGAAAGGAAAATTCTCCGGCGCTACCGAACAGGAACACCGGGTAGAAAAAATAAAATTGAAAGTAAAGAACGACGACCTGATGGAGCGAATAATGAAAGTTATCAACCAAAATATGGCCAATCCCGATTTAAACGTTGATTTCCTGGCGCGTGAAGCCGGTATCTCTCGCGTACATTTACACCGTAAACTCAAAGAAATGACCGGCGTACCTGTGGCCGCTTTTATCCGCAATATACGCTTGCAGCAGGCGGCGCAACTGCTGAAAAACAAACAGCAGGACGTAGCGCAAGTGGGTTATGCGGTGGGGTACGAAAATCAGGCGAATTTCTCTACCGTTTTCAAAAAACAGTTCGGCGTAGCACCGTCGAAGTACGCCGAATCTTTCCGGAATCAGCCACAAAATACGGAGGAGAAAAATTCATAGTTTTGTTCTCTGCGAAAAAATGTCGGAATAGTTTTTGTAAAACAAGAAAATCCGGCATGGAATAATTTCAAACATTAATGAAGCAGAATCAAAAAATGGTGGTGTAAATAATAAAATCTGTGTTACATTATGATATTGATTGATTTTGAACTATCTCTAATTTTGCAACGATATTTTTTGTTCACCATAAATTAAAAAAAGACGCATGAAAAAAAGACGTAAGTCAATCAAGCAGTATCTATTGTATATGATACTAAGTCTATCGCCGATGCTTGTCTCCTCCCAGAATGTGACAGTGCATGGCGTAGTAAAGGACGCTATCGGCGAACCGCTGGCAGGCGTGCTGTTAACGTTGAAGGGGAATAAATCTGTCGGCACGACTACCGACCTTGATGGCAAATTCTCCATGAAAATACCCGACGGAAGCCAAACTTTAATTGTTTCGTTCCTTGGAATGTTAACACAGGAAGTGAATACGCAAGGCCATGGCGAGTTAAACATTATCTTAAAAGAAGACGTTGCGCAACTCGACGAAGTAGTTGTTATAGGTTACGGACAACAAAAAAAGGCCAGCGTCGTGGGAGCTATAACGCAAACGACGGGTAAGGTTTTGGAACGCGCCGGCGGTATAACCAACCTGGGACAGGCGTTGACGGGTAATCTCCCGGGGGTTATCACTTCTACAACTACCGGTATGCCGGGCGACGAACAGCCGCAAATCATTATCCGCACACAAAGTTCGTGGAATAGTAGCGCCCCTCTCGTGTTGGTGGACGGTATTGAACGCGAAATGAGTTCGGTAGATATTTCGTCTGTTGAGAGCATCTCAGTCCTCAAAGATGCTTCTGCTACCGCTGTTTATGGCGTGAAAGGCGCCAACGGCGTCATTCTGATTACTACCAAACGCGGTAAAGAAGGCAAGGCAAACATTCAGGTTAAAGTAAATGCAACGATGAAAGCCGTATCAAAATTACCGGCAAAATACGATGCTTACGATACCTTCCTCTTACTCAACCAGGCAATCGAACGCGAATCTGCTATCCGGAATGGTTATGGCGATTATACGCCAATGGATATTATTAACAAATACCGCTATCCGGCCAACTCCGAAGAATGGGACCGCTACCCCAACACCGACTGGGAGAACTATATGTTTAAAGATTATGTGATGTCATACAACGCCAGTGTGAATGTAACAGGAGGAACGCAGTTGGTAAAATACTTCACTGCTGTGGATTTTGTAAACGAAGGCGACTTGCTCGAAACAATTGACAACAAACGTGGCTATAGCGGTGGATTTGGATATAATCGCGTGAACGTGCGCAGCAATTTAGACTTCAAACTTACGGGAACTACTAATTTCGGCGTCAATCTGTTTGGGTCGAATGATCAGCGCACAGTGCCATGGAATCAGGATTCTTACAAAGGTGATTATACAAGTATTTGGGCTTCGGTTTACAAATCAGCGCCTGATGCTATGCGTCCGGTTTACTCCAACGGAACATGGGGCTGGTATGCGCCGCGTAATGCTGATGTGCCTAACTCGGCGTATATATTAGCCACTTCAGGTACGGAAAAACTGTCTAACACCCGCTTGAACACCGACTTTGTTTTGGATCAGGATTTAAAAATGATCACCAAAGGCTTGTCTATCAAAGGACGTTATTCTTTGGACTATCGCTTTTATGAGTCACAACGCGGCATAAACGACCTTTATCACGATGCACAGCGTATGTGGGTAAATCCCAATACCGGCGATATCGCATTGGAACACCCGATAAAAGAAGGTACGCAACTCGACTGGCAAGACCAAATTGTATGGACAACCCAGGCCGGTAGCGCAGACCTTTCAAAAACCTATCGCAAAATATATTATTCGGCGCAGTTGGATTATGCCCGCACCTTCGGCAAGCATGAAGTTACGGCTTTGGGACTTTTCAGCCGTGAACAAAATGCTTCCGGCAGCGAGTTCTATCACTATCGCGAGGACTGGGTTTTCCGCACCACCTACAATTATGCAATGAAGTATTTTGCCGAAATCAACGGCGCTTACAACGGCTCTGAAAAATTCGGACCCGGTTATCGTTTTGCTTTCTTCCCTTCGTTTTCGGCAGGGTGGATGCTGTCCGAAGAAAAATTTATGAAAGGGCTGAAATTCCTTGATATGATGAAATTTCGCGCCTCTTACGGACATATCGGCGACGACAACGTTTCGGGACGATGGCTCTACCAAGACCAGTTTTCATACGGCGGAAATACACTGATGGGCAACATCCAACCTGAAAATACGCCCTATACCTATTA
Organism: Tannerella sp.; assembly: GCA_031258835.1. GTDB lineage: Bacteria > Bacteroidota > Bacteroidia > Bacteroidales > Tannerellaceae > Tannerella. Next base: position 5,398 of record JAIRMH010000289.1, on the reverse strand, counting down.
CAGGATAACCACTCTGGGCAACCCCGATATTTCGTGGGAAACCGTCGAAAAGCGCAACTACGGACTTGACTATGCTTTTCTTAACGGTATAATTGCAGGTTCGGTGGATATATTTAACGATTCCCGTACCGATATTATCGTTTCAGGCGGTTCGCGCGCCATTGCTTCGTACTACGGCGCCACAGCGCCTGCTGCCAATCTCGGCAAAGTAAACAGTAAAGGTTACGAATTGGAACTCCGCCTGAATTATACCTTCAACAACGACATTCATCTTTGGGCAAATACCAATATAACACATGCACAAAACAAAACCATTTTCCGCGACGATGCCGAATTGCTTCCTGCTTATCAAAAGAGAGCCGGTTTTGCTATCGGACAGACTACCTCTTATATAGACCACGGAAATTTGGCAAGTTGGGACGACGTTATAGGCAGTACCCCCTGGAATACCAATAATGCCAACAAATTGCCGGGTGATTACAATATCATTGACTTCAATGGCGATGGCGTTATCAACTCTTACGACCAAACGCCCTATCAATATGGCAGTATGCCGCAAAATACCTACAATGCTTCTTTGGGTTTTGACTATAAAGGTTTTAGTGCATTTGTGCAATTCTATGGCGTAAGCAATGTAACCCGTGAAGTACGCTTCCCAACTTTCCAGGGAAACTCTCATGTTGCTTATGAGGAGGGTAACTACTGGAGTAAATATAACGATGCAACATTGCCAATGCCGCGTTGGGCAGTCTCGGCAGACGAAAGTGCGGCAGGCACTCGCTATTGGTATGACGGTTCTTTTGTTCGTTTGAAAAATGCAGAACTCTCTTATACATTCAAAGACCATTTTATTAAAACAATGGGAATGAACTCTTTCCGTATTTACCTTAACGGCGACAATTTACTTATGTGGACTAAAATGCCCGATGACCGCGAATCGAACTTCGGAACAAGTTCTACGTCAGGCGCCTATCCTACCGTTAGACGTTTTAATTTAGGTATTGATATAACCTTTTAATATAAATAAAAATGAAAAGATGCATAAATAGAACAATAACGGCAATGCTTGCGCTTTGTGTAGCGCTCTCCTCTTGCGAAGATTATTTAGATAAAGCGCCCGGTAGCGATATTGAACCTGACGATCCTTACAAAAATTTCAAAAATTTTCAGGGCTTTACCGAAGAACTCTACAACTGTATTCCGATTGCAACCGAAAACAATTCGCACAGTAGTTGGAATTTGGCTGATGAAGAATATTGGCGACCTTCCTATACCTACATGCTGGCTTATGACTTTGAAGCCGGCAATTTCTGGGGATGGACAACTTCGTATTTTGGTTTTCCCAATAATACCTATGCAAGCCCCAGTAGTCAGGATAAAACACAAAAAGCCAATCTTTGGGCTTTAAGTTGGTACGGCATCCGCAAGGCAAATATCGGAATTGCCAATCTTGATAAACTGATTGATGCTACCCCCGAAGAACGTAACCTGATAGAAGGACAGTTGTTGTTTTTCCGCGCCTGGTTTCACTTTATGATTATGTCTTATTGGGGAGGAATGCCTTATATCGACGAGGCTATTCCATCGGACGTAACGCCCACTTTGCCTCGCCTCTCCTGGCAAGCCGCAGCCGATAAAGCTGCCGCTGATTTCGGACGCGCTTCGGAACTGTTGCCTGTTGACTGGGATCAAACTACAGTTGGAAAAGCCACTATCGGTAAAAATAATATCCGTATCAACAAAATTATGGCTTTGGCGTATAAGGGTAAAACCCTGCTTTACGCAGGCAGCCCCTTGATGAACTCTACTTCGGGAGGTTCAAAATCCTACAATCAGGACTACTGCAAACAAGCCGCCGACGCTTTCGCACAGGCCTTGACATTAACCGAACAGACAGGGCGTTACGAACTTGCCGATTTCTCGCAATACACAGAAATACTTTATACTCATAATCAAAACGGCAAAATTCCCGGATTGAAAGAGGCCATTTTTATGGAAAATTTTGCCAACTACGATAGCCGCTGGCGTTGGAACCAGGTAAATGATTATCGTCCGCAGAATCTTGTTTCTTCTGGGGTTAAATGCTATCCTACCGCTAATTATGTACATCTATACGGCACAAAAACCGGCTATCCTATCGAAGATATTACCCGAGCAGATGCAGAATCGGGCTACGACCCCACTCATCCATGGAAAGACCGCGACCCGCGTTTCTACAAAGATATTATTTTTGATGGAGTGAAATGTAGCGAAAACGGTAGTTGGGCGGAAGAAAAACAGTATGCAAGTTTATATACTGGAGGTCAATATCGAACCTATAGTGGAAACGATAATGATTGCTTTACGGGTTACATGATTATGAAACTTTGTCCGCAATTTGTGCACGACGGAAGTGACTGGCTGAATAATAATGTATTGGTACTCAGTTTTATGCGCTTGGCAGATGTTTATCTGATGTATGCAGAAGCTACAGCCATCGGTTATGGAACGCCGCAAAGCAAAGCTGGCAATTACTCTTTGAGCGCGCTTGATGCGGTTAATAAAATACGCAACCGTGCAGGCGTAGGGAATGTTGCCGACAAATTTACCGGCAATAACGAACTGTTTATGAGCGAAGTACGCCGCGAACGCGCAGTAGAACTCGCTTTCGAGGGACACCGCTTCCACGACTTGCGCCGTTGGATGTTGTTTACACAAAGTCCTTATACGTTGAAAAAATCGGTTGAATTTGATCGTGACGGCGCAATTGACTATACGAAACCGGAAACAGCGAAAGTGAAAAATCTGCGCGAAACAGTTTTGTTTGAACGGAAATATACCGACCGGCATTACTGGTTGCCGCTTCCGAAAAGCGATGTGAATTTGTACGAAGGATTTCAACAAAATCCTGGTTGGTAATCGTTTAATTTACTTGATAAAAAAAATAGATTTATAATGAAAAATAAAATCATAAATAAATGCTGCATTTTTCTTGCCTTCTCGCTGCCATGTATTGCGGGAATCAGTGCGCAGGAAAACAAAGACAGTTTGGTTAATGTAGCTTTCGGTACGGTTGCGCAAGAGGATATTGTCAATGCAACTTCCTCTGTCAGCGTTTCCGAACTGCTGAAAAAAAGTAATGGTTCCGTGGACTTGTCAAGTTTTGTCGGCGGTTACAACGGCAATATTTGGGGACAGTCGCCTCTGATATTAATTGACGGTGTACCCCGTTCCAATTCATTTGTGCTTCCTTCTGAAATTGAATCCATTACTGTACTGAAAGACGCTTCGGCAGTAGCGCTTTACGGAAGCAGGGCTGCCAAAGGAGCAATTCTTATTACCACAAAAAGAGGTAATAACGAACCGATGAAGATTGACTTCCGCGCCAATGGCGGAATGTATGTGCCCAAATCCTATCCTGAATACCTGGATGCCGCCAGCTATATGACTTTGTACAACGAGGCGTCGATCAACGATGATATCGCGCCAAGATACAATGCCGCAACCATTTACAACACAGCGCAAGGTGTCAATCCTTACCGTTATCCGGATATTGATTATTACAGTTCCGATTACCTGAAGCCGGTTTATTACAAAACCGATTTAACGGGCGAAGTATATGGCGGTAACGACCGCACCAAATATTACCTCAATCTCGGCATGAGTTACAACAATGATTTGCTCAAATACGGCGAAACGAAAAATAACCACGATATGAACTTGAACGTCAGAGGCAATGTAGATATGACGCTGACCAACTGGCTGCGGGCTACTGCAAATACGGCTGTATTCATGATCGACAATTATGCAGGACGCGGTGATTTTTGGGGAACCGCGGCCACCTTGCGCCCGAACTGGTTTTCGCCGCTCGTGCCTGTCGATTATTTAGACCCGAATGTCGCTTCGATGCAGGATTATGTTGCCAACAGTAACCACCTGATTGACGGAAAATACTTGCTTGGCGGTACTTCTACCGACCTTACAAATACTTTTGCCGATATGCTGGCTGCCGGTTATGTAAAGGAAAAATCGCGCATGTTTATGTTCGACGTAGGAGTAACTGCCGATTTGTCTTCCGTCTTGACGGGTTTATCTTTTAAAACCGCCTTTGCCTTGGACTATAATGCCCATTATTCGGAAGCATGGAAAGAAGACTATGCCGTGTATGAACCCACTTGGGCGAATACAAATGGAAAAGATGTGATTATCGCGCTGACAAAGTACAACAACGACACACAATCTGCAAACGAATACGTCGGCACTTCGCGTTACGACAAAACGACCACTTTCAGTGCGCAGTTTGATTACAAAAACACTTTTGCCGGAAATAACAATTTCGCTGCAACGTTGCTTGGCTGGGGCTATCAAATACAGAACACCGCCGACGCCAACCACGACGGTAGCGCTTATCACAATACAAGTAACGTTAACCTCGGTTTGCGGGCAGCCTACAATTACGCTCACAAGTATTACGCAGATTTCAGCGGCGCAGCGGTTCATTCCGCCAAACTGCCGGAAGGCAAACGCAATGCCTTTTCGCCTTCGCTTTCGTTGGGCTGGCGTATCAGTAGCGAGGATTTCTTCAATATTGACTTTATCAACGATTTGAAACTCACGGCTTCATACGCCAAATTGCATCAAGACATCGACATTGCAAATTATTATATGTACAAAGGTTATTTTGAAAATAGCAGCAATGTTGGCTGGTATCAATGGCACGACGCTTCGGCGGGTGGAGCCACTACGGGTTCAAGACGCGGAAGCAACCCCGAATTAACTTTTATTACCCGTGAAGAATTTCGTGCAGGTCTGGACGCATCTTTACTGGATAATATGATTACGCTGAATAGCAATTTCTTTATACAAAACACCAAAGGCTTGCTCACGCAGGGCGAATCGAGCGTTTATCCATCATATTTCAGAATCAGTGACGCCCTTTCTTTCCTGCCGTATTTGAATTATAACAACGACCGTCGCACAGGTCTTGATTTTACGGTTAACTTAAATAAAAAAATCGGCGAAATAGACGCAGCCCTCGGTTTTGCCGGAATGTATTATGCAAGCGAAGCCACTCGCCGCGATGAAGTTTTTGAATACGATTATCAGCAACGTGCAGGCCGTGCAATCGACGCCTATTACGGTTATGTTTGCGAGGGTTTTTTCATTGATCAGCAAGACATCGACAATTGGGCGCGTCAAACTTTCGGTACTGTAAAATCCGGCGATTTGAAGTACAAAGACATTAACGAAGACGGTGTGATTGACAGCAAAGACCAAATTGATTTGGGACACAACGGCTGGAGCGGTTCACCTTTCACTATGGGTGTAAATATTACATTGAAATGGAAAAACTTCACTTTCTTTGCTATGGGTTCGGGACAAGCGGGCAGCATTGCTTTCAAAAACAGTTCTTATTATT
>JAIRMH010000131.1 GCA_031258835.1 Tannerella sp. | reverse complement strand
GAAGTGTAAAAACGCTTCGCCCATTCTTGTTTTGTCTTTTAACATCTATGAGATCGCCATTTTATGCTGTGTATCAGCATTTTCCCTTTTTGGCTTGATGGCCGTGAAGGGGGATTTATAGAGGAAGATACGACATTTCTCCAATGCTCTTGTCTATGATTTATCCTCCCGGTAGTCAAAAAACTTAATCAGTTTGCGGCTTGTCGGGGGCATTTGTTTTTTTGCTATTAACTCGATGGGTTCGAATACGATGTCGGGGGCGACGCGTATTTTCGAGCGGAACAGGTCTTTTATTTGTTTTATAAAGGCGTCACTGTTGTTTGAACTGCCTGTGAGGATGCGTATGCCGTCTGTGCCGATAGTGTTTGTATAGACTTCTACGATATAGTTTTTCACTTCCGGGATATTTTCCAGGATGTCATACAGCGCGGCGGGATAAAGCGTTGTTCCTTTGTATTTTATCATTTGTCCTTTGCGGCCGAGGATAGGCCCCAGTCGCAAGGTCTTTCGTCCGCAGGCGCAGGGTTCTTCAAAATGATAGCATACGTCTCCCGTTTTGAAACGGATAAGGGGCATACCTTCTACGCCGATAGTGGTGACGGTGATCTCGCCGGGTTCGCCGGGTTTCACAGGCCGGTCGTTTTCGTCGAGAAATTCAACGATTGTGAGGTCGGGTTTGTGGTGTGTTCCACATTCCTTTTCACATTCGCTGAACGACGACTGCATCTCGGTAGAGGCATAATTGATGTGCATCGTCAGTTCCGGCCACAGAGTGTGTATTTTCTCTCCAAGTTTATTATAAGTATGTTCGTTTGTACGAACTGTTTCGCCGACGCATATAGCGCGTTTTATGGAGCAGTTGCGGTAATCGATATGGTTCGCCTCCGCAAAATCGATGAGTTTGAGCAGGAATGACGGCACGCACATACATACGGTCGGGTTTATACGGCGTATGGTGTTCCATTGCAGTTCGGGGATGCCGTTCCCTACGCGTATCAGTCCGGAGCCGAATTTCACGCTGCCGAGTTGACATGCCTGTCCGGCCATGAAACAACGGTCGATAGTAACCATGAGCTGGATGATGTCGGAAGGCCGGCATCCTGCAAATTCGTAGGATAACGCTTCGCTCAAAGCGAGGCGCCGCAAGTCGTTTTCCGTATCGGCAAAGGTGACCGGTTCGCCAAGAGTGCCTGATGTTGTTACGTAATCGCGTATATCGGATGTAGGGACGCAAACAAAATCTTTATTGCGCAATTGCAGATCCTGTTTTGTCGTAACAGGTATATGCTGCAGGTCTTCGATATGTTTTATTTTTGAGATATTGATGTTTTCTTTTGCAAACAGTTCTTTGTAATAAACAGAGCGGGTATTCACATATTCAAGTAATTCCGTCATTCTTTGTTCCTGATATGTTTTTATCTCCGGTAATGAAAGATGTTGAAGTTTGATACTGTTATCCATAGTTATATAAGTATATTTATTCGTTAATTATCTTTTCTGCGTTTTCGACCGGCGAGGCATATATTCCGAGAAAGATAGACATAAGCGTATCTTTGTCGCCTTCTATCTGCTCAAGCATATAACGGCAACGGGCGGAGAATATTTCTTTTTCTTCCGGCGTATAAAAGTCACTGTATTTTGTACTTCCCGAATGAATGTCGCAAGCGATATAATTGTTGTCATATAATTTGTAATTTTCGTAAATGCGCCGGTCGATGAGCGATGCTACCGTTTTATAAAATTCGTTGGGATATTTGTAGTTTATCTCCAGTTCTTTCATTGTAACGGGTTTGCAGACACTTATATGAACAGCGCCTTTGGGTTGTAATATCCCCGTCAGGATGCTGTTGAGATCTTCGCCCGGTTGTTTAATATATTTTTCGTGCTTGCGCGTAAGATATAATTCGCGTGTTTTCAGGATGTCGCATGATTCTATCCGGTACGATATAGCGACGGGTGCGATGTTCAGTTCTCCCGCCGATTGAATCGGGTCGGTAGCATTGCTCATGCAAAACATCTTTATGATGCCCTGGTCGGTCATGTCGTTACCGTCTTTGGTGCGGCCGTTACGTTGAGCGATCCATATGGATTCGCCTTTTTCTTTAATCGTATAACGGATATATTCCGACAAATGCATTGAATTTTTGAGAAATTCGCGGATCGTACTGCTTCTTATTACTTTGAACATCTTATTTGTTTTTCCAATATCAACGACCAATTGCGGATGCATCAGGTTACTTCCGAAAGTTATTTCCGTAGTCCTGAAGCCATTGACATGAAGGATATATTGGAATAATGATGAATCGAGCATGATATCCCTGTGGTTTGAAATGAAAAGATAGTTCTTTCCGGGATCAAGCCCGTCAAGCCCGCCGTATGTGAAGTCCGGAATGGAACGTGCGATGATTTGCCGGTTTGCGTAGTACATGACATTTAACTGGAACTCATCTGTTGTGCGGATCTTGCGTACCATATCCCGCACCTCTTCCACATTTCTGTCAGGGAAGATATATTGTGATAACATTTCAAAATGTTCACTGTCGGCAATACGCTGCATGGCCGGTGGAATCTCATAAGGGTAATATGGACATATATCGTCGAATTTGTTGTTTTGCATATCTTTGTTTGTTTCTTAATATAGTCAAGTCGTAAAATCGTTTTTATCGGTCTGTGTGTAATTCAAAAATTTCATGTACATTTGTCGGGATCGGGGAATAAGGATTTGATTTCGTCGGGCGAAAGCTGACGGTAATCGGGGCTGTCCGTTCCGCTTATTTCGGGAAATGACACCTGAAAAACCTCTTCGTCATAAAACGATAGCTTCGAGTTTGTGTCGGGATTACATTCGAGATAGATGACGTCCTTTTCGGAGAAACCTTTGCTTTCGCAAATTTGTTTTAACAGCGAATATCCTGCATAAGTAACGGATGTTCCGGGGTTATCCTGATACAATTCCGTCACAATAAGATACGCTGTCCCATTGCAAGTCCGTATTTTTAGTCCGCATTTTGACGGGACATCCCATTGGCCGTTGAATTCAAAAACCTCATCGTAATATTTCTCAGGAACTTTCATCGTTAAGTAAATTTTTTGGTCATCAAATAATTTTTTATTGTTTCGATATCCTTATATTTAGGCGTATCATCTGCAAAGATAGGAAAGAATGAGCGAATTTCATGATAGATAGCGAGTGTTTTTTTTGACATTTTCTTTTGTATCTTGAGATAATCAATAGCTTGAACGAGTGCCATGAAATGAATGGACATCACCTGGTATCCGTTTTCAATTACCATCCCTGCCATCAGCGACGCATTTGTTCCCATGCTTACAATATCCTGATTATCATTATTATTTGGTATGCTATGGACATACATGGGATTGGACAGTGTCTGACATTCGGCAGTCGTCGAGGTGGCGGTGAACTGTGCCGCTTGCAGTCCGTAATTCAGTCCGAGTACCCCAAGGTTAACGAACGGAGGCAGGATATTGTCGTTGATGCGGTTATGGCATAGATAATTTAACTGGCGTTCGGCAAGCATTGTCATTTTCGTAATGGCGATTTTCAACTTATCCATTTCGAAGGATATATAATCGCCGTGGAAATTTCCTCCATGGTAAACGCACTTTGTTTTGGGGTCTACTATCGGATTGTCGCACGCGGAATTGAGTTCGTTGATGAGCACTTTCTCCGCGTTTTCAAGTTCGTCGCATACGGGGCCGAGTATTTGGGGTACGCAACGCAATGAATAGTAAGCCTGTACTTTATGATTAAAAATCTTTTCCGTATGACTGTTGTTGTACATTTCTATTTCGCGTTTCTTCATTGTTTGATTGCCCTGCGCCCATTCGCACATCTTACGGGCGACGGCCAACTGCCCTTTATGTTTTTTTGCGCCGTTCAGGACAGGAGACATCATGTCGTCATACGATGCCGCTATTTCGTTCATCATGACAGACGCGACGATCGCCCATTCCATGAGCTGGCGGGAATAGATCAGGTTGACAAGCCCGATGCCGGTCATTACGGACGTTCCGTTTGTCACGGATAAACCTTCGCGTATGTGTATTTCAAACGGTTTAAGTTTTTCCGTTTTCATAATTTTTGCCGTAGGTGTCAATTTACCGTTGAAAAAAACCTCCCCTTCTCCGATAAGCGTTAGTGCAATATGAGCTAACTGTACAAGGTCGCCGCTGGCCCCGACGCTTCCGTGTTCGGGTATAAACGGATAGATATTACGGTTGATAAATTCGGTTATGAGGTTGACGAGGTCGGTATGTACTCCGGAATACCCTTGCAGGAACGTGGAAAGGCGCGTAATCATAGACGCTTTGACATAGGAGGCTTTCAAAGGCTTACCGGCTCCCGTCGAATGGCTTCGGATAATGTTATACTGTAATTGCTTGAGATCGTCGTCGTCAATACGATGCTGCGCCATAGGCCCAAAGCCTGTGTTGATGCCGTATATAATTTTTTCTTTGGAGAAATCTTTTAAGAATGAATAACAGTAATCGACTTTTTGAATTGTTTTTGCAGATAGTTTCAGTTTTTTTCCTCCGAATAAGAGGCCATTGATATCGTTTAACGAAAATCCTTTTTCGTCTTTGTATGTGATTGTTTCTTCCATTATTTATTTGTTTGTTTTGCAAATCAGAGGTTTTGTGTTAATTATAAATTATCAATTATATTTTCAAGATGTATTCCGCGCGAGCCCTTTATGAGTATTTCATATCCTTTCAGCGGAGCAGTTTTGAGGTGTTTGTTTAATTCATCTACCGTTTTAAAACGCGTGTAAATTTGTCCGGCGGCATAAAACCGTTCGCCGCAGAGCAGGACTTTATTAAATCCGCATTTATTTACAAGCGATATTATTTCCTCGTGCATTTCGGAGCTTTTTTCGCCAAGTTCCAGCATATCGCCGAGAATGACGGCTTTTTGTGATGGTACGTAATCTTTAGCGGAGGATGACTTATCGGAAAACGGATTCGGTGCGGGACGGATATGCCGGTTCCCCGATGAGGCAAAATTTTCCAGCGCCGCTTTCATGCTGCTGGGATTCGCATTGTATGCATCTATAATGAGTATGTTGTAGAGCGTTCTTTGCATTTGCGAACGGTTGTTTGTCGGTTGATAAGTTGATAAGGCTTCGTTTATCTGTTCGGGCGGGATACGGAAATAAAGCCCCGTCGTAATAGCTGCGAGTGCGTTGCATAGATTGTACTTGCCGACAAGATGCGTGTCTACGCGGTATGTATCAATGTTTTGCGCAGCGGCGTTTTGTAAATGCCACCGGAACGAAAGGAAAGGGTCGTTTTGAATGACCGCGCCCACGACCGACGGAGATTGTCGGCAACGCATATCTTCCTGTTCGTATTGTCGTATGGATTCACCGGCTTCCGTTTTTCGTCCGGATTCACCGGGTTCTGTTTTTCGTCCGGTTTCGTCCGTTCCCGTTTCCCGTGCGATTGCATTTGTTTCCGTGTCATGTGCAATTGCATCTGTTCCCGTTTCCGTGTCATGTACGGATTCGTCAGGAATCTTACCGTAAGTTGTTTTTTTAATACCTTCCACCATTTTCATCAAACAATTATTGTCTTTGTCGATAAAAACCATGCCGTTTGTTTCTCTTATGAAATCATACAATTCGCCTTTTGTCCGTACAACGCCATCGAACGAATCGAACCCTTCCAAGTGAGCGTATCCTACGTTTGTGATAAGTCCGTAGTCGGGTCGGGCGATATCTGCCAATTCGCGTATTTCGCCGGGGTGGTTGGCGCCCATTTCCACAACTGCCACTTCATGTTTGTCTGTCAATTTAAGTAATGTTAGCGGTACGCCTATATGATTGTTTAGATTGCCTTCCGTGTAGAGTATATTGTATTTTTTTGATAAAACTCTGGCTATCAGTTCTTTTGTCGTTGTTTTTCCGTTAGTGCCTGTGATGCCGATAATCTTAACACCTAAGGTTTCTCTGTGAAAGCGTGCGAGTTGCTGTAATGTTTTTAGTACATTTTCAACGACTATCATCCTTTTGTTAGGCGGCACGCCGTCGTTCCTTATCGACGTGGAGGCATTGTCGTTGCTCGCCGTCGTGTCGTCGTTCTTTATCGGCGTAGAAACATCGCTCTTTATCGGCATGTCGCCGTCGTTCTTTATCGACGTGGAGGCGTTGTTTTTGGCGGATGATGCGATGTCATTATTGCCTGTCGGCGCAGGCGCCTTATCGACGACGGCATATGCACATCCTGCTTGTAGCGCTTTTTCCGCGTAAGCGTTACCGTCGAAATTCTCGCCTTTAAGCGCAAAAAATATAGCGCCGGGCGGACATGCACGGCTGTCGGTAGTGACAACGGGATGCAGTTTGTATAATGCGTACAATTCGGGTATTGTCATGCCATATGTAAATTTTAAAAGCAACTTATAAAGTATCAAAATATCGCAGTGTAGTTTCCTGCTATGTCTGCTACATTTTACGATTATAATTTTGTGGTGCAAAAGTAATTTATATTAGGTTATTTTCATACATTTCTCCGATAAATTTTGCCGGACATTTTTTATTCGTCTGTGTGTGATTGAAAAATTTCATGTACATTTGCGAGTTAAAAAGTTTGTTTTAAAAATTAAGATGAGTACAAAACTATTGAATATAAAAGGCAAATTGATGTCGTTGGATATTCCGGTTGTAATGGGTATACTCAATGTGACGCCAGATTCGTTTTATGCGGGAAGCCGGCAACAAAGCGAGGCGGCTGTCGCAAAACGCATCGAAACGATTCTGTCGGAAGGTGGCGCTATTATTGACATCGGTGGATATTCTTCGCGTCCTGATGCGGCAGAGATATCTGTTGAGGAAGAATGGGACAGGATTGAACCGGCATTGAAAATGTTGCAACGCGATTATCCTGAGGTTCCCGTATCGCTTGATACGTTTCGGGCGGACATAGCGCGGCGCGCCGTAGAAACGTACGGAGTCGCCGTAATTAATGATATTTCCGGCGGTAATATGGATGAACGTATGTTTGAATCGGTAGCGAAGTTGAAGGTGCCTTATGTGCTTATGCATATGCGTGGCGTACCGCGAACAATGCAACAATATACGGATTATCATAATCTTGTTGAAGAGGTAATGTTGTATTTTGCCGAAAAAGTACGGAAATTAAGGTTGTCGGGCGTTCACGATATCATCATCGACCCCGGGTTCGGATTTGCTAAAACGTTAGACCAAAACTATGAGCTTATGCGCTATTTGAATGAGTTTTCGACAATGTTTGAGTGTCCGTTGCTTGTTGGCGTTTCGCGTAAGAGTATGATATATAAATTAATTGGCTGTAGTGCGGAGGAGAGCCTTAACGGTACGACGGCGCTGAATACCTTCGCGCTGTTTAACGGGGCGGATATCCTGCGGGTACATGATGTGAAAGAGGCGGTTGAGGCCGTAAAAATTGTTTGTAAAATAAAATGTTGATGTTATGTTTATTTCATTTGGGATAAAAGACGCGATAGATGTCATTTTGGTGGCATTTTTTATGTATCATACCTATAAGCTGATGAAAAGTTCCGGCACATTAACCATTTTCAGCGGCATTGTATCTATTATTGTGGTATGGGCGTTAGTTTCGCAGATACTGGAGATGCGTCTTATAGGCGCTATATTGGATCAGGTGATAAGTGTCGGGTTTATTGTACTGGTTATCCTGTTTCAGGACGAAATACGCCGTTTTCTGGTTGCATTAGGTTCTAACAGAGGATGGCGTTTCCTTTATAATATTTTCAAGAAAAAGAATAGTGATGCTGAAAATCAGAAATACATTGCACCGGTTGTATTGGCTTGTATGAATCTTGCTAAAAAAAAGACGGGGGCTCTCATTGTGATACAGCGTGAAATAAATTTGTCTGCCTATATTCAGACCGGTGAAATATTTACCGCCGATGTGAACGCGCGCCTTATCGAAAATATATTTTTTAAAAACAGTCCGCTCCATGACGGCGCGATGATTATTGCCGACAACGAAATAAAAGCTGCCGGATGTATTTTGCCGGTAGCGCATAATGTTGCGATACCTAAAGAACTGGGGCTGCGTCATCGCTCCGGTCTGGGAATGTCGGTAGAAACAGACGCGCTGGTGATCATCGTATCGGAAGAAAGAGGCGCTATTGCCGTTGCGCATAACGGAAAACTTAAAATAGACGTCTCGGCCGAAGAACTGCAATTGATTCTTTCCGGAGAAAACGAAGTGTAAAACGATCCCTTATGCCGGTATATGATATGAAAATATACTGTTAAATAACACAAATTGCAATGTATACTTCGCAATTTGTGTTATTTTTGTGGCGAAAATCTAAAAGGATTTACGATTAACACCATATAAATTTTAACACATGGGCTTGATAGAAGACATTATTGCGCGCGCCAAAGCGAACAGGCAGCGTATCGTTCTTCCGGAAGGAACGGAAGAACGAACATTAAAAGCCGCCGACCTTTTAGCCGCCGACGGGGTAGCAGATCTTATTCTGCTTGGAAATGCTGATGAAATAAATTCGTTGGCAGAAAGTTACGGACTTGATAACATCGCCGGTGCGACGGTTATAGATCCGAAAAACCATGAGAAAAAGCATATTTATGCCGATTTGTTGTTTCGGCTGCGCCAATCGAAAGGAATGACGCTTGAAAAAGCGTTACAGTTAGTTGAAGATCCTTTGTATTTAGCGTGTCTGATGATTAAGTCCGGCGATGCCGACGGTGAGATCGCCGGCGCGCAAAACACTACGGGAAATGTGCTTCGTCCTGCATTGCAGATTATCAAAACAGTTCCGGGAGTAACGAATGTGTCAGGTGCATTCTTAATGATCCTCAAAGATCCTTCTTACGGGGAAAACGGTATTTTTGTATTTGCGGACTGTGCGGTCTTGCCGAATCCTACGGCGCAGGAACTGGCGCAGATTGCCCTCTCAACGGCGCAAACAGCTCGTGCCCTGGTTGGCGTCGAGCCTCGTGTTGCCATGTTGAGTTTCTCAACGAAAGGAAGCGCTTCGCACGAGATGGTAGATAAAGTGGTTGAAGCGACCAAACTGGCAAAAACGTTAGCGCCCGATTTGCAAATCGACGGCGAGTTACAGGCGGATGCCGCAATAGTAGAAAAGGTTGCTGTCCAAAAGGCTCCGGGAAGTCCTGTTGCCGGTAAAGCGAACGTACTCGTCTTTCCGACGCTCGAAGTCGGGAATATAAGTTATAAATTAGTGCAGCGCCTGGCCGAAGCTGAAGCGATTGGCCCTATTTTGCAAGGTATGGCCGCTCCTGTGAACGACCTTTCGCGTGGTTGTTCCGTAGATGATATTTATAAAATGGTAGCGATTGCGGCGAATCAGGCCATTGCTCTTAAAAACGCGAAATAGACATCCATTTGATAATTGAAAATAGATATAAACAGTGAAAACATTAGTATTAAATTGTGGTAGCAGTTCCATCAAATATAAGCTTTTTGACATGACTTCGGGCGAGGTGATGGCACAAGGCGGAATTGAAAGAGTAGGAATGGAGGATTCTTTCCTCAAATTTACGGATAAAAACGAGGAAAAAGTAACGATTAAAAGAAATGTTCCTAATCATGAAGAAGGAATATCTTTTATCCTGAGCATCCTTACGGATGATAAATACGGCTGTATCAAAAGTTACGGTGAAATCGAGGCGATCGGGCATCGTATTGTTCATGGAGGGGAGAAATTTGCGTCGAGTATGCGTATTACGCAGGAAGTTATTGATATGATTGTGGAATGTTCCGAATTTGCACCGTTACATAATCCGGCAAATCTTGAGGGAATAAAAGCTATAGAGAAGATTTTGCCCGGAACGCCCCAGATAGGAGTGTTTGATACGGCTTTTCATCAGACAATGCCCGATTACGCTTATCTTTATGCGTTACCATATAATATATATGAGCAGTATGGGGTACGTCGATACGGGTTTCACGGCACGAGCCATCGATATGTTTCACGTCGCGCCTGTGAATTTCTCGGCGTTACATATGAACAGCAACGTATCATAACCGCACATATAGGAAACGGAGGTTCGATAACTGCCGTAAGAAACGGTAAATCTATAGACACCTCTATGGGGATGACGCCTACGGAAGGCCTCATCATGGGGACGCGTTGCGGTGATGTCGACGCCGGAGCATTACCCTATATTATGAAGAAAGACAGTTTGGATGCAGACGGACTTTCCGATTTAATCAATAAGAAGAGCGGCGTTGCGGGCTTCACCGAAGTGTCGTCGGATATGCGTGACATTGAACGCGAGATGTTTGCCGGAAATGCACGGGCTATTCAAATTCTGAAAATGTACAATTACCGGATAAAAAAATATGTAGGCGCCTACTCGGCAATATTGGGCGGCCTTGATATACTTGCTTTTACAGGTGGCGTTGGCGAAAATCAATGGACGACCCGCGCTGAAGTCTGTAAAGGCCTGGAGTATATGGGTCTCTTGTTTGATGAGGAAAAAAATAAAAATGAACGGGGGCGCGAAGTCGTCCTCAGCAAGCCGGAAAGTAAAATAAAAGTAGTAGTAATACCTACGGATGAGGAATATATGATAGCCCGTGACACGCAAGCCATATTAAAGGAAAACAAAAACTGAACTTGTTGTTACGTCAGGGCTTGCTGGTAGGATTCCAGATCGCCTTTATTGATTTCTTTTATTTCGATTACGATTACAAACGGGGCGGCGGGGTTGCGCAGGCTTTCCGGGATGATCAGGTCATAGTATGACGAACCTGATTTATCGCGGTAGTAGGCGCCGCTTTTTCCATTTCCGTTTATGCGGACGATTTCTTTTGTTGATAAAATTTCGGCTTTGGCGATGATATATATCATGTCTTTTTTATTACTTTTCGGGAGTTTTACTCGTATCATATTGTTTATCGGTTTGTTGAATACGGACAAGTAAATGTTATCTCCATTTTGTGTGGAATAGCCCCAGTCTTGTTTTTCCAGGATAGAGTGATGAGCGCCGTATAGGGCTTCGCCGTTTTTAGCCATCCATATTCCGATTTCTTTGGCGATTTCGCATTCTTCTTTACGGATAGCGCCATTTCCGTCAGGCCCGAAATTTATCACAAAATTCCCGTCTAACGAATTGGCTTTCACGGCCATTTCGATCAGTTCGTAGGGAGTTTTTACGTAAGTCCATGACCAGTCGCGATGGTATCCCCATTGGTTTTCGGGTATTGTCATTACGCAATCCCAGTCAAAACCTCTTGTTTCTTCCAGATTATTTGGAAGATTACGTTCGAAACGCTGGTCGTAATCGTCGATCAAGTCTCCGTTCGCATCTACGTGTCTGTATCCTAATTCGTCGGCGCGGAAACGGCTACCGATAATCAGGCCGGGATGTTTTTCTCTGAGTTCTAATCCTAACGAATCCGCCCATGCGGCATTGCAGATCCATGAGATATCCCATGATCCGTCGAACCATAAGCCTTTTATTTCAGGATAGTTATCCAGCAATTCAAGAAGTTGGTTACGGGTAAATGTTTTAAACGTTTCATATTTTTCTTCCTGTTCTTTCGATTTAAACGGATTGTAGCTTTCTCCTGCCGCGAGCGCCTGCCTTACTTGAGCCGGATTAGCATTATCGCCGGGCGTATAACCGGGATGGCTCCAATCGATGATAGAGAAATAAAGGTAAACATCTATCCCTTCCGACGCGTAGGCGTCGACGAGTTCTTTTACAATATCTTTTTTGTAAGGAGTAGCGGCAATTGTATAGTCGGAGTATTTGCTTGGCCACAAGCAAAAGCCGTCATGATGTTTGGTTGTGAAAATCATGTACCGGACGCCCATCTCTTTAGCTTGTACAGCCCATCTTTTGGCGTCGAAATTTGCAGGGTTGAACTGTTTGTATAAATTGTCGTATGCATCATTCGGCATTTCCTTCCATGAGCGGATCCATTCCGCCGCACCGGTATATGTTTTCCCATCCCAGACGCCTCCGGGAATGGCATAAACGCCCCAGTGAATAAACTGTCCCAATCCGTATTCGCGCCAGCGTTGCATGGCTGCATCCGTACGCCGCCCTGTTCTGTGAGCGCCGTGTTTTAGGGGGATATGCTCTTTGTCGTCCGTTTGGGCATGCATCCGAATTGAAAATGTTGCACATAAAAGCGCTGATAAAAATAAAATTCGTTTCATAATTCGTATAATGTAGGTTTCTTTATATCCGACGGCCCATCGCCGCCCTTCATTCCTGACGAAGGGCAGCGAGGTCGTATCTGTCGTCGGCGACGGAAAATCGGCTTTTGACGCAGCCATTTCCCTCTTTCTTATTTATTCTCCCATCCCGGATTTTGTTTCAGGTTGGGGTTAAGTTCCAGTTGATCTTTCGGAATGGGGAAGTAATAACGATAATCGTCCCAGGGTAACGTCCCGTTCGTTATATGCGGGCTTAACGGATGGATAATTATGAATCCGTCGCCATCTACGTATACGTCTTTATTCAACGCCATTTGCGGCGCTACTTCGGGCGGAGACGTGTGGGTACCATCATAAAGGTCTTGAACGGCCAGGAAATTCATGCCTCTGCGTGGAACGGTGAGTAGCGGGGCAGCCTTCCAGCGCATCAAATCCTGATATCTACGATCTTCGATCGCCAATTCGACTCTTCTTTCGCGCCTTATTTCACGGAGCAGGGGAGGGACTGGGTATTCAAGTTTGTTTTTGTAAATGGCATCAAGATAAGGATCGTCCGGTTCCTGCCCGATCACAAGCCGCGCCGTCGGGTATGCCGTAAAATCAAAGCCGGCTCTTTGGCGCAGTGCGTTAATAGTCAGGTCGACGTCTTCTTGAGTGATGTCACCGAGTTCATATTTGGCTTCCGCATAATTAAGCAATACTTCCGCATAGCGAAATTCAACGGCAGACTGCGAACCGTTTGTCACGGCGGAATATTCCTCCCAATCCCCCATCCAATGTTTGATAATGCGGTATCCGGAAATACTTGATCCGCCGGCATTATGGCTTACGCTCGGGTAATTAATTCGATCCTCCAACCAAACACCGCCGTCGAATATGGTAAAATATTCACCCGGTTTACAAATTGTTTGTGTTAACCGAGGATCTCTATTTTCCAGCTCCGTCCATTTCCCGTAGCCCATGAAATGGGGGTTTTTTTCATAATTGCCTTCCGATCCGCCGGCGTATATCGGACGTCCGTCTATGCACAGATATTCGTCGACCAGCGCGCGGTTTGCTCCCTGTCGCGTATAATTACCGGAACTGTTTTGATGGAAATAACGTTGCGAAGTGTGTCCGTACGACACGCCGAGATAGACGCGTGCAAGGATCACTTCCGGATTACTGTTCGGCTCGTCGCCTTTCATGGCGAATAACTTCCAGTAAGGGTTATCGCTGCCATCGTCAAACAAACGATATTTCCCTCCATTTATTAATGACTGGCAAGCGGCGACACATTCTTCAAAGAATTTGTCGGCGGTATTTTGAAGTCCCAATTCCGCATGATATTTGCGGTAAGCGCCTTCGTACAGGCAAATGCGCGCTTTCAGGAAATTTGCATGATCTTTGTTTAGCCTTCCGTTTTCTGATTCTTTTCCCTTTTCGGGAAGCCATTCTATTGCTAAGTTAATGCACCGGAGCACGGAATCCATCACTTCCGAACGGGGAGTCCTTGCGGCAAACAATTCTTCCGAGTCGACATTCAAATCCGTTGAAATCCACGGTACATCTCCTAATGCCGCTACTTTGTTATAATAATCCCATGCTTTGAAAAAACAGGCTTCTCCGGCATACATATTTACCGTTTGCTGCGATTCGTTTTTTAAAGCGAGATGATATCGTTGGAGGAAATAATTGATTTTCCTTAAATCGTCCCATTTCCAACAGGTTGTTACGCCGCTAGTCGGCACGATCATGGTACCGTTCAGACGATCGCTTTCCGTACCGAGTGTTACGACATTATCCGAAAAAGCGTCTCCATACATCAGGTGACTGCCTTTTAAATTGGACGGATAATTCGTGTCGTATGCCCATCCGGTCTGGTGTCCGACAATATAAGTCGGGTAAAGCGTGTTTAGGTATAAGCGTAAATGCGCTGCATTTTCCCAATAAGTTTCGTCTACTAAAGTATCTTTCGGATCTTTTTGCATAAAATCATCATTACAGGATGATAACAGTAACAGTCCGCTAATAAATAATGATATATATTTGTTGAGTCTCATTTTTCTTATATGTTTTAAATGTTTAAAAACCAACTTGTACGCCTATCGCTGCGGAACGCATGATAGGGTAAGCGGAGGATAGAATATCCGGGTCTAAGACTTTAGGGATGTCGGTTATTTCAAAAATGTTATATCCCGACACATTAATACGTATTCTATCTATTCCGATGTGAGAAGTGATATGATATGGCAACGTGTATCCGAATACGGCTTGTTTCAACCTGAAGTAAGCGGCATTGAATAAATATCCTGTCTGAACTTGTGTGTTTTGTGCGCCTGCTCCATACATGGGGTATTTTGCATTTGTATTTTCGGCTGTCCATGAGTTTTTGTAAGTGTCCATATTTCCGGCAGAATCGCCTGATCCCCAGAAGGCTCCGTCGCTTATCCAGTAATCACGTTTTCCTACGCCCTGAAAGAACAGATTGAGATCAAAACCTTTCCAGACAAAATTACTTGTGATGCCGAATCTCAACCGGGGCGTATTATTACCGATAATCCTTCTGTCGCCCGGTTTGTCGACGGTGTTGGAACCGGTAGAAATTTCTCCGTCTTCGTTCAGGTCTTTGTAACGTATGTCGCCGGGATACCACGTTGAAGCGATTTTAGTTTGAGCCGGTCCTTTTAAGACATATTTGCCGTCTGTCCTGTCGAAATCTTCATCTTGCAATATGCCGATTGTTTCATATCCCCATATCTCGCCCATTATTTGTCCTTTGTATAAATAAGTGTCTCCTAATAATTTTTCGTCGTTTCCGTTGAATTTAGTTACTTCCGTCCTGTAATCGGACAATACAAGGCTCACGTCATATCTCAGGCCGTTCGATAGCCGATCTCTCCATGCGATGCTTAAGTCCCAACCTTTCGTCATCAGATCTCCAGCGTTTTCGAGCGGCGCCGTTGCTCCCAGAATGTTCGGGTAAGTCATTCCCATCGTTAATATATCGGTTGTTTTTCGCTGGTAAATATCGAATGAAAACTCCAATCTGTTCTTTAGCGCGGAAAGGTCGATCCCCAAGTTCTGCGTAGTCGCCGTTTCCCATGTTAATGTGGGGCTTACTAATTCTGGCGGCGTAATGCCTAACGGGCGGTTTCCTCCCATAAGCCAGTTTACGGCGGAAACGCTGCCTAATGTTGGAAAATAAGCGTAATTACTTACATTCTGATTCCCGATAGAGCCATAACTTCCTCTGATCTTTAAGTTATTCAAACACTCTCTTGTTTCTTCCATAAAGGCTTCTTCCGAAATTCGCCATGCCGCCGATACGGACGGGAAGAATTTGAACCGGTCATCTTTGGAGAATTTGGAACTGCCGTCGTAGCGTCCGTTCATTTCTACGAAATAGCGATCTCGGAAGTTGTAGTTTAATCTTACGAAAGCGCCCCTGATGGCCCATTCCGAAATACTTTCGCCTAAGGAGGTCAGGGTAGCGTCCGTAATCATATCAATTACGGGAGCGCTCTCGGACATGATCCCGTTTGCCGTCAGATTGATCTGGTTGTAGTTATACCATTCCTGATTGAAGCCGAGTATTCCCGATACGGCGTGCGAACCGGCTATTGTCGTGTTGAAATCCGCGTACAGATTTATCGTATAAAGTTCCGACCGGTTTTTATTTTTATAAATCTGCGATGGATTTGTATGCGTTTGGTCTATTGATGCCCAGTTATTGGTAATATAAGAACGGGTCGGCATTATTCTGTTCTGGTCGAAATCGGTTATTCTGTATGAAAATTCGCCCTTAAGACTTAATTCCGGAATGACTTTCAGGGTGGGCGTAATGGAATAAACGGTATTTGACCTTCTGACTTTATTCGTCGCGCCATACATGATCCACCCGACAATATTATCCGTCCATATATCGGGTACCGGATCGTTAGGTCCGGTTTTAACCGGCATATTGATATTTCGAGCCGTTTGTGTCAGTAAAGCGCTCCACAAAGTTCCTTTTTGTGTGTTCAGCCAGGGTTCTTTAAAATTAGAGGCGTTGAAATTTATCCGGGATCCGATATCAAGATAGTTTGTCGCTTTAAAGTTCATACTCATTAACGCGTTATATCGTTTCATGTTGTCGTGTTCGGGTTTAACGAATCCGTCGTTGTCCTGAAATCCTAATGATAGATTATATCTTATTTTGTCTGATCCTCCTGACATGCTGACGTTATGTTTTTGCATCGGCGTCCAGTCTCTTACGGCGAGTTCGAACGGATCAACATCGGCGACCCATGTGAAGGCGGTCTGACTTCCTTCATTATATATCCATGCGTTTTCCGGCGCAGGGTTTTGCTGGTAATTTTTTATTGCCTTTAGAACCGTTTCGTTCCATGTGGATACGGAGCCGCCACGCATTTTTGAGCGTTCCATTGTCGCATATTGATAGGTATAGGCATCTAACAAATCCGGACGGTTTGCCGGAGTGTCCCATTGAAAATCTGCGCTGTAGTTAACATTGATTTTTTCATTGAATTTTCCTGATTTAGTCGTGATCAGCATAACGCCGTATGATGCGCGCGCACCGTAAATGGCGGAGGCAGAGGCATCTTTAATGACGGAAATGTTCTCGATATCATTCGGATTCATCATGTTTAACTCTGTATCTCCTGTTTCTACTCCATCCACCAGAATCAGGGGACTGCCGTTGTTAATCTCCCATTTATTCGAATTATTAGGGTTTCTTGAGTAAGAAGTCCCGCCGCGAATGTTGAACGATGGCACGGTATTAAGGCCTCCGTTTGAAATGGAAACATTGAGATTTGGTACGACGCCCTGCAAGGCTTGACCGATGTTTGATACCGGTCTGTTTTCCAGGATATCGGACGAGACGCTTACGACGGACCCCGTAAGATTCGCTTTTTTCTGCGTCTGGAATCCTACCACTACCACTTCTTCCAGCCCAATCCGGTCTTCATCCATTACAATTTTCAACGAAGTTCGTCCGTTTACTTCTATCGTCTGCGTTACGTATCCAATGTAGGAAATAACGATTTTCCCGTCGGCCGGAATTTTAATCGTGAATTCTCCGTCTGCATTACTGATTGTTCCATTTGTCGTGCCTGCCTGGTGTATGTTAGCTCCGATAACAGGTTCGTTCTCTGTCGCCGAAACGACAGTTCCCTTTAGCGTTATATCTTGCGCCGCGAGATGAACGACACAGGACAACAAATAAATCATCGATAAAAAGGTTTTTCTTTTTTGCTTAATTGCCGTTAATTGCAATTTCATGGAAATTAGTTTGTTCATATATACATAAATTTATTTATTGAATAAAAAACTTCCGCAAAAATAAGCGATGCGACGCAGCGGGAGAATGTGCTCATGTCTCAAAAAAGAGCACATGCGTCTCACATCACAATGCGATTAAATTTTTAACATTCTTCCGACGCGCAATGCGAATGTCGGATAATTTTATGTATGTCGGGTAGTTTTATGAATGAGAGCGAGATTTATTTGCTTTCTGATATTCGGAAGGAGTAATGCCATATTCGGATTTAAAACTGCGCGTAAAATAAGCGCGGCTGACAAATCCTGTGATCTGCGCTATTTCGGAAATGTTTTTACCGGATTCCGTCAGTAGTTTGGCTCCGGCATCTAATCGTATATTTTTTATGAGGTCGGTAGGGGATAAATTGGTTATGTCTTTCACTTTCCGGTAGAAATTTGCACGGCTCATGCCTAAGTTTTGATAAATGGAGGAGACCTCTAAATCCGGATTGGATATATTGGATTTTACAAATTCGATATATTTGTTCAGAAATTCATTTTCATTGTAAGATTCATGAATGCCCAGATTTTTCAGTAAATGTATATTTCCATATACCGATTTTATTTTTTCACGGTTTTCGACAAGATTTTTGATGCGGACTTTAAATAATGCAATATTAAAAGGTTTGGTTATATAATCATCCGCACCGTTATCGAACCCTTGTTTTTTTTGTATTTCGTTCGATTTGCCGGTCAACAGGATGACCGGAATATGGCAGAGGTTAGGGTGTTTTTTTATTTTGTCGCATAATTCAATTCCATTCATAACCGGCATGACGATATCGCTGATAACGATATGGGGTATTTTTTCTTTTATAACCGATAAAGCTTCTTTTCCGTTTTCGGCTTTTAACAGGATATATTCCGCGGCGAGTTGTTCTTCCAGATAATGGAGGATTTCGCGGTCGTTTTCGACTAGTAACACGATTTTTTTATTTTTGCGGTTTACTTTTTCCAGTAAATCATGTGTTGCCTGCGCTTTTCCGGATACTTGGCATTGCGATGGCCGGTCGTTATTAGTCTCTGTTTGCACTTCCGTGTCGGGGAGTAGAATCGTGAACGTTGAACCGGCATGATTTTTACTTTCCGCCTTTACGAAGCCATTGTGTTGCATGACGATAGAACGCACAAGGTATAGTCCGATACCTGTTCCGGATATTTGCCGGTGCAGGTCTTCCCCAAACTTGTAGAACGGTTCGAAGATCACTTTGGCTTCCGCTTCGGAAAATCCTTTGCCGGAGTCTTTGATTTTGACGGAGAGATAGTTCTTGTCGTCTTGTATGATACGCTGTATTGTAATGGTGACATTTCCGTTGGAAGGGGTAAATTTGAATGCATTGGAAAGCAGGTTAAAAAAAACTTTTTCTATCTCTGTTTCGTCCAGAAACACAGTATGGTTTCGGTCCAATTCATTTTTTATCAGGAAGGTTATATTCCTGTCTGCTGCGAGGCGCTCGAACGACATATAAATGTCTTCAATAAAGGCGGAGAAATTGAATTGCGTTTTATTTAAAATATTTTTTCCGGCTTCATACTTTTGTATGTCCATAAGATTTTTTACCAGCGATAGCATCCGGTCGGTATTTTTCTTCATTTTTTGTAAAGACTGTTTTACTTCCGGCGAAAAAGTGACTCTCCGGGTCAAGTCTTCGAGAGGATTCATGATCAGGGTTAGCGGGGTTTTCAGTTCATGCGAAAAGTTCGTATACATCCTCATTCGCTCTTCGTGTAACTCGTTTAATTTATCCTGTTCGATTTGTTTATACCGCAGATCCTGTTCCCGTTTGCGTTTTTTTATGTTGATTTTTACAATCAACAGGAGGGCCGTTAATAAGAAGGATATATATAATGTATATGCCCACCATGTTTTATACCTGGGCGGGCGGACATGAATATACAATGTTGTTTCTTCGGGATTCCAGGCGCCTTCGTTGTTTGACGCTTTCAGGCGAAAGGTATAATCTCCCGGATGTAAATTACTGTAATAGGCCTCTCTGCGACTTCCGACGTTATGCCACGTATTATCGATGTTCTCCATCATAAACATATACTTGTTCCCCTCGGAATGAATGTAATTTAATGCCGTGTATCCGACAGATAGATTGTTTTGATTTGAATTTAGTGTGATAGAATAATTTTTTGTATACTTTTTTTCGTTGTTACCGATTTTCATTTTGTCTATGACGTTTTCGTTGTTTGTTGTCAGCGATGTGATATAGACGGGCGGTATGGTTAAATTCTCGGCGAGGTTTTGCGGAATGAAAGAAACAATGCCTTTATTTCCCGGGAAATAGACTGTGCCGTCGGACGATACGGTTCCCGAATGAATCGTAAATTCCTGTATGGCAGATCCGGCAGGATTCAGGCTGTAAAATTTGTCGTCAGTCTCGTTTAACCGGAAAATTTCATTGCCGGTAGCCACCCACGGGCGATTGCTCCTGTCGATAACGACAGAGCTTATATAGCTGTCGGATAGCCCGTCGTTATTGCCGTAATGTTTGATTAGTTTCAGGTTGTTGTCGAATTTAAACAGTCCCATTTTTGTGGTAGATATCCATATATGGGAAGTCTCTTTTGCGATGGACGAAATAGTTCCAATCTGTTCCCCTTTGTTTAAAGGGATCTGTTCGTTGATATTTGTTACGGTTTGCCTGTTCATGTCGTACAAGTAGATATTTCCAAAATAAGAGCCGAGAATGAAAACATTGTCTTCATGTTCAAGAATTGCCGTTATTGACTGGAAATGACGCATTTCTCCATTTATATAAAACCGGTTACAGATTTTATCGTTTTCAACGATTATCAGATGATTCCGGTTGAAGGTAGGGATCCATAGCCGTTTTCTGCTATCTAAAAACAGGGTGTAAATGTCATTTGTTTTAAAATCATGCAAGAGTTCATATTTCTTTTTGGGAATAGAGAATTTGTAAATCGAACCGAAATGGGTGGAGCAATAGATCTCATCTCCCTCGATAAGGATAGATTTGAAGATATTGACTTCATAATTCCCGGCATTCAAAGGTTTTAGCGGGTAGAGGCGCTGTTTTTTTGTTTTCGGATTATAATATAACAGGCCGCCGCCTTCAGTTGCAAACCACATATTCCCGTATTTATCTTCCTGGCCTTTTGCTATAATCCCGCGGTAGTCGTTGAACGACAGGAATGAAACAGGCTTATGATAAGGACTGAAATAATTGATGCCCGCGTAAGTTCCAATCCATACAGTCCGGTCTCTATCCGTTAACATGCTATGGATGGAATAATGATTTAACCCTCTGTATCCTTCCGAATCCATATTAATGGGAGATATACGTTTGTTTTTTTTATCCAGTATGTTCAGTCCTCCGAAAGTTCCTACAAAAATAGAGTCTTTATTGAATGGAATGAGCGCCCGGATAGAGTTGTTACTCAATTGTGTATTTGCATTATTATATTGCGTAAAAGTCTGATGCTTTTTATCGAATAAAAAAATCCCATCTTCATCCGTGCCTATCCATATTTTGTCGGTATCGGGCAAGAATTCTGTGATGATGCTTTCAGGAAAATCTTTTCTGTCTTTAGAATATATTTTTTTTATTTCCCAATTTTCGGAATAGATAAACATCCCTTTTGATGTGCTGATGTATATATCATTGTTTCCATCCTGTTTGACGGCTTGTATCTGTGTCTGCAAATCAATATCAGGCAGAGTTTTAAACAGCGTAACCGATTTGTCGGGATTACATATGAGCGCCTTATTATTGGCAAAAGCATATAAATTACCGTCGGAATGTTTTATGATAAAATATACGGTATTTGAAGTAATTGAAGAATCAATAGATTGAGGATAAATACGGGTTATTTTTTCCGAAATATAATGGATACAGTTTAATCCGTTTTTCGTTCCAACCCATATGTTTTGTTCTTTATCTTCATTGATGGCATAAATAAAGCCGTCATTCAACGATTCGGGATTATTTACTTCATTTCTGAAAACCTTAAATTTATATCCGTCGTATTTGTTGATCCCGTTACGGGTACCAAACCAAAGGTATCCGTCGGAGTCCTGAAATATTCTGAGGACAGAAACTTGCGAAAGTCCGTCTTCCACTCCGAGATGCGAGAAGTGAAAATTATAATCGGCAGATATTATATGATTACATAACAGTAAGAGTAATATCAATATTATTTTTAAGGAGTTTCTCATAATTCCGATAGAAATATGACAATCTCTGTTTTATGATACTTTTATAATCTGGAGACGGTCTATCGTCGTATCATTGAGGAATGTTTCCATGTGGCGTTTTTTCTTTTCTTCCAGAATCTCGCTAATGGAGATGAGTATGCCAGTCTCTTCCACCTCGCCGAATTCTCTGTTAATGGCGGTGCCAAATGAGCGCATTTTGGGAGAAAGGCTCATGTATGCGTTTACTAATGGCGGCACGTTGATGCCAAGTTTGCGGACTTCGTGATTTAAAACTTTATAACTTTCTTTGAAATCATTATTATCAAATAATTTTTCCATTCTTTTTTTGTCGGAGTTGGTGATTAACGGGCATATAGGGGTGACAAGGTCATCTTTATCGGGGAAATGTAATTGGAGGAAGTATAGTATCATGTCGCGCGCTTCCGTATTGTATGTATTATACATGGTGACTTTTCCATAGAAATATTTTAGCGACGGGTCGATAACGGGCAGTGCACCGAGGCCATCCCATAAATTATCAAGGATGAAGATGCCTTTTGAGCGTCCGAGGGTAGCTTGATAGTCAAGCGAAACGAAAGAACGGCCAAGTTCTACCGTGTACGGCAGGTAATTGGTAAGAAAATTTTCGGAAAAATTGAATAGATGAGCCGTTGCTAATATCGGTTTTCCCTGTTTGTCAAACTTGACATCAGAGCCGCACAAAAAACGATAGCCTCCAAGAATTTCTTCGTCTTCAGGACTCCATACGATTAATTGACGGTAGGCTCCGTCCATCGTGTCAAATTCGTCGATATCACAGGGAAGACCTGTGCCCCCCCCGTAATAACGAAACGCTATTTCGCGTAAACGTCCGATTTCCAGCATTGTTTGCGGAGCATCGTGTGCAGTTATGATATATATATCATTGTTCGATTTGTTGGTGCTTCTTAACTTTTTGTCAGGCGTAAGTTCTGACTTTATGAGTTCTTTGTCGACAGGTGCTATTATGTTTTGCATAAATAATTTATTTATCAGCGAGTTTATATACTTCTTCTTTTATACATTCCGCCCATTCCGTCGGTTTCCTGCTTGAATCAAATGTTTGCCACGATACAGGTTTGCCGATATGTATGTCAAATTTTTTATTTTTGTTTTTAAACATTTCATTCGGCAAATATAGCATTTCTAAATTTATTTTTATGTTAAACAATTTTCTAAAATTTGCCAAACGGTAAAAAAAGTTTGAATTACGTCCGTCGAAATAGATCGGGACAACATCTCGTTTGTGTTCGACAGCCTTTTGTATAAAAGACTTTTTCCATTGCAAGTCCCTTATCATGCCTTTTTGTTTGCGCGAACACAGTCCTGCGGGGAATGTGATGATTTGGTTGTCGGACGAATAGGCCTCTTCGGTTTTTTTAGCGGCATCTTTACTTTGTGATCCGTGCTTGTTGACCGGGACAAATATAGAGCGCAGATTCGGAATGGCAAGCAGCAGGTCATTCACGAGATACCGGACATTCCCGTCATAATATTTTCCGAGAAGGTATGACAGGCATATGCCGTCAAACCCGCCAAGCGGATGATTGGATGCGAAAATATACCTTCCTCCGGTTGGAGGTAGATTTTCTTTTTGCCGGATATTTAGTTCGACTTTAAAATAATCGTCCACTAAAGCTTCCATGAAATCAACGCCTTGTAGCTGTTCATATCTTCTCAGAATTTCGTTGATTTCGTCCTGGTGGATAATACGGATAAGATAATTTACAACAAAAGCCGGGATTTTATCGGCCTTGTTTTTTAGTTTCATTCTTAAAACCTGTTTTATATCTATGAGCGTATCCATATGCAGTGCTTATTTGTGCGTGCAAAAATAGTAATAATATTCCAAATAATGGGGTGTTGAAAACTTTTTTTGTGATTTATCTGCATATAAGAAGGAAAATGTGTAATTTTACCCGTCTAATCAGGCTGTTACATCTTGTTTTAGGGCATAAATGATTGATAATGACCGTAAAAGAGCTAAGATATCATATTCCTGCGTTGTTCGGGGAAAGTATAAAGGGTTTAAATATTAAACCTTCAGGAGTTTATGTGGATGTCACTTTCGGAGGCGGAGGACATTCGCGCGGCATTTTAGAGGAATTAGGAAACGACGGTCGCTTGTATAGTTTTGATCAGGATGCGGATGCCGGGATAAACAGGATAGAAGATCGCCGGTTTACGTTTGTACGCAGTAATTTTCGTTATTTGTCGAACTTTATGCGTTATCATAAGGAGGCTGCAATCGATGGGCTTATTGCAGATTTGGGCGTGTCGTCGCATCACCTTGACGACAAAACCCGCGGATTTTCATTTCGTTTTGACGGAGTTCTGGATATGCGAATGAATAACAGCGGCGGACAAACGGCGGCAGATGTATTGAATAAATATCCGGAGGAACGATTGGCGGAGGTCTTTTATTTGTACGGAGAGTTGAAAAATTCACGTAAGATTGCTGCGTCTGTCGTGAAAGCGAGAGATATAAAGCCTGTACGGACAACGTCGGATTTACTGAAAATTCTGATGCCTTTTTCCGGAAAGGAAAAAGAGAAAAAATTTCTGGCGCAGGTTTTTCAGTCGCTCCGCATAGAGGTGAATCAGGAAATGCAGGCTTTGCGTGAATTATTATTGCAGTCGCTTAAATTGCTCAAGCCGGAGGGACGATTAGTCGTGATAACGTATCATTCGCTGGAAGACCGGATAGTGAAAAATTTCATGAAAACCGGTAATTTTGAAGGACGTGTTGTGCAGGATTTTTATGGGAATGTTCAGGCGCCTTTACGTATGTTAAGTCGGGCTGTAACCCCATCGAAAGCGGAAACAGACGATAATCCCCGTGCAAGGAGCGCAAAATTACGGATCGCGGAAAGATGTCGGACGGAAGAAGTGGCGCAGTAAAAGGAAAATATGAATTTTAAAAAGAACAGATTTATGGGAGAAACAAAAAAGAAAAAACGCATCTCGTGGATGTATATTCTCGGTGGAGGTATATTGAAGGAGGATTTTATCGTTAAGCATACGAACATGATTGTGCTTATTGTGTTTCTGCTTTTCGGCTATATCAGCAACCGTTATTCTTGTATTATGATGCTTCGTGAGATAGACCGTCTGCAGGAACAATTGAAAGATGTGAAGTTTGAAGCGTTATCTACATCGGCTCAGCTGACCGGGAATACGCGTCCGTCGCAGGTGGAAGAACTTGTGAAACGTCAGGGACTGGAGCTTGAAAAATCAAAAACGCCACCATATAAACTTCGTAAATGAGAACAGGAAATTTTTAACGACAAAATAATAAATCGTCATAATTTAGATACAGACCGGATGTCATCAAAAAAAATAATAAGGAAAATAAATGAGAAAGATGAAGATATCTTTTTCCGTTATACGATTATCACCGTATTATTGGGGCTTGTTGCAATTGCGATCCTTTTTTCGGCGTTTAAGATAGGCGTTAAGGAAAAACGGGAATGGCTTAAGGTTGCCGATAAATTAAAAAAACCGAATTTGCTCGTCAATCCCACGCGTGGGAATATATATTCGGACGATGACAGGATTATGGCGACAAGCGCCCCACAATATTATATGTATATGGATTTTGCAGCGGAAGGGTTTGCGCGGGATTCTTTCCTGAATTCCAAATATAACAGTGTAGATTCATTGGCTTATTATCTTTCCCGAAAAATGAAGAATCGTACGCCTGCGGACTATAAAGCGCATCTGCTGAAAGGGCTTAAATCAAAAGGACGTCAATATCCCATATACGAAGGACGCGTGTCATATACCGATTTAAAAGAGATAAAAACATTCCCGTTTCTTCGTTTTCACCGGAATCGCAACGGGTTTTATACAAAAGAGATGATGCAACGTCAGAAACCGTTCGGCATGCTTGCCTCACGTACGATAGGGGATATCTATAACGAGATTGATTCGACCGGCGTTACGAAAGGGAAAAACGGACTGGAATTGAAATACGATTCCTTGCTTCGCGGCGTGGCCGGATTAACTTCTGTGCAACGTATCGGCGGACGATGGACGAATGTCGTGGAGGTTGACCCGGAAGACGGAATGGATATCCGTTCTACGATCGATATAAATATTCAGGATTTGGTGGAAAAGGCGCTGATGGAGAAACTCAAAGAAATTGATGCCGATGCCGGGACGGCGGTTGTTATGGAAGTCAGGACGGGAGAGATAAAAGCTATCACCAATATGGGACGGGTCGGCCCCGGTCGTTTTGCCGAGACGATGAATCATGCTGTCGCCGATGTGATGGAACCCGGCTCTACCTTTAAAATAGCATCTATGATGGTCGCTATCGAAGACGGCGTTGTAGAACCCGAAACGCCGGTCGATGTAGGCAAGGGCGTTTATGTGTATGCGAACCGTAATATTACCGATCATAATGCTCATCACGGAGGTTATGGGATGATTACGGCAGAGAAGTCTATCTGGTATTCGTCTAATGTAGGCATCGCTAAAATTATCATGAAAGGATATGGGAAAAATCCTGAAAAATTTGTGGACGGCCTTCACCGGGTCGGGATGGATGCAGACCTTAATGTTGGGATCCCCGGTGCGGGAAAAGCAAAATTGCGTTGGCCGGGCGACAAATATTGGTCTAAGACGTCGCTCCCATGGATGTCTTTCGGATACGAAGTGCAGATTCCACCTATTCAAACCCTTACGTTTTTTAATGCAATAGCGAATAACGGGAAAATGGTCCGACCGATGTTCGTGAAAGATATTATGAAAAACGGCAAGGCTGTCCGGCATTTTGAGGCGGAAGTCGTTATACCGAAAATATGTTCGGAACGTACGCTGAAAATCATACAGGATATGTTATATAATGTAGTAAATTACCGGGATCTTTCGTCGGAACGGCGCAACGGAACAGGAGGGCCTGCCCGTTCGGATGTGATAACGATTGCCGGAAAAACAGGTACGGCGCAGATTGCAAGCGGAGGAATGTATCGGACATCCGGTCACAACATCTCTTTTTGCGGGTACTTTCCGTACGAAGCGCCTCTTTATTCCTGTATTGTCGTCATTTCGCGTCCGCGTACGGGAGTTCCGTCGGGAGGTTCAATGTGCGGTACGGTAGTAAAAGAAATTGCCGAAAAAGTGTATGCAAATTGTACGGTATTCGACATGAAAGAAGTCTCGGACGATTCGTCGAAAGTTATTCGCCCGGCGGTGAAGAATGGAGATTATGCGGCGTTAAAAAATGTAACAGATAAACTTAAAATAAAGTTAAATACGACCGAAGAAGTCGACTCGAAGTACGTGACGACCCAAGAAAATAATAAGGGTATTGTCTTGAAAGAATTGCCTTTGACGGGGAGTCTTGTCCCGGATGTTGTCGGAATGGGAGCTAAAGATGCCGTTTATGTACTTGAAAACCGCGGATTGCGGGTTTCCCTTTCGGGAAAAGGCGTCGTTGTTTCCCAATCGATAAAAAAGGGCGGCAAAGTAACGCCGGGACAAACGGTTGTATTGACGTTAAATTGATACTTTAAAATAATGTATGCATGAAGTTATCGGAATTAATAAGAAATGCAGGTGTCGGTGGAATATTGGACGGCGATGATCCTGAAATAACCGGAGTGCAATCCGACTCAAGACATGTAAAATCCGGTTCGTTGTTTGTCGCAGTGAAAGGAACGGCTGTCGACGGGCACGATTATATAGCGGAAGCTATTGCAAATGGAGCGGTTGCTGTCGTATGCGAACATAAGGCGGACGTCGCCCGTAAGGATATTATATTTATAACCTTACACGATTCGGCTGACGCATTAGGACGTATTGCTTCGGCCTGGTATGGGACGCCTTCAGGTCGGATGACGGTAGTAGGCGTTACGGGCACAAACGGGAAAACGACTATTGCTACCTTATTATACAATCTGTTTCGAAAATTAGGATATAAGGCCGGATTACTCTCTACCGTATGTAATTATATTGACGGCGAAGCGGTTTCAGCATCGCATACGACGCCCGATCCGCTCACTATCAACAATCTAATGGCGAAAATGGTTGACGCAGGCTGCAAATATGTGTTTATGGAAGTGAGTTCGCATGCGATAGAACAGAAACGGATAAGCGGATTGGATTTTAACGGAGGAATTTTTACAAACCTCACGCGCGATCATTTAGATTATCATAATACGATGATGAATTATCTGAACGCCAAGAAGAAGTTTTTTGATGCTTTATCCGCGTCGGCGTTTGCATTGACAAATGTGGACGACAAATCGGGGACGGTCATGTTACAAAATACGTCGGCGCGTAAACTCACTTACTCTTTATGTACGATGGCTGATTTTAAAGCGAAGATTATCGAATCTTGTATGGAAGGAACGGAAATGGAAATTAACGGACGTGATGTATATACTCATTTTGTCGGTCGTTTTAATGCATATAACCTGCTGGCTGTTTACGGCGCTGCGGTTGCGCTGGATGAGGATCCTGAAGAGATATTGGTGGCATTGAGTACGCTTCGTTCCGTATCCGGAAGGTTCGAGACAATACCTTCGTCTCAAGGTTTTACGGCTATTGTCGATTATGCGCATACGCCTGATGCGCTGAAAAATGTGCTGAGCGGTATTCATGAAGTACTCGGCGGCAACGGACGTGTTATCACGGTCGTCGGGGCGGGAGGGGACCGCGACAAAGGGAAACGTCCGACGATGGCGAAAGAGGGGATTCGTCTAAGCGACTGGCTGATACTTACGTCCGACAATCCGCGTTATGAGGAACCGGACGACATCATCAATGATATGGCGGCCGGACTTAACGAGAACGACAAGGAGCGGACGGTTTGCATAACAGACCGCAGGCAAGCTATCAAAACGGCTGTTGCGTTGGCTAAGAAAGGCGATGTGATACTTGTTGCCGGAAAAGGACACGAAGATTATCAGGAAATAAAAGGAGTGAAATATCCTTTTGACGACAGAGAGATGTTACGTGAGATATTAAAAACAGACAATTAATAGTTGAGTTATGTTGTACGATTTGTTTGCTTATTTGGACAAGATGGATTTTCCCGGCGCCGGTATGTTTAAGTATATATCATTCCGCTCCGGAATAGCCGTTGTATTTGCTTTATTTATTTCAATGGCAATCGGTCGGCGTATCATCAATAAACTGCAATTGATGCAGATTGGTGAAACTGTTCGTAATCTTGGTCTCGAAGGGCAGATGAGTAAAAAAGGCACCCCGACCATGGGCGGGATCATCATCATCATCTCCATTCTTGTGCCGGTATTGTTCTTCGCTCGCCTTAATAATATCTATATCATACTGATGCTCATCACCACCGTTTGGCTGGGAATACTTGGTTTCGCGGACGATTATATAAAAGTATTCAGGATGAATAAGAAAGGTTTGCATGGTAAATTAAAGATTGTGGCGCAGATCGGTCTGGGACTGATCGTCGGTATGACATTGTATTTAAGTCCGGAAGCCGTTATCCGCGAGAATGTAGAGGTCATCAACAGTGAAAATGTGATCGAAAAAGTGAACATCCATCCGTCGGAAAAAAAATCGACAAAGACGACTATCCCGTTTATAAAAAACAATAATTTCGATTATGCCTGGCTGGCATCATGGGCAGGTAAGTACAAACAGGAAGTAACGTGGATTTTCTTTGTGATGATCGTTATCTTTATCGTAACGGCAGTCTCGAATGGGGCGAATCTTACGGACGGGCTGGACGGACTGGCGGCCGGCGCTTCGTCTATCATGGGCGTAGCGCTGGGAATATTAGCCTATATGTCGTCGCATATAGAATTTGCTTCGTTCCTCAACATTATGTTCCTGCCGGGGGCTGAGGAGTTGGTTATCTTTGCGGCGGCCTTTATCGGTGCAACAATAGGCTTCCTGTGGTATAATTCATTTCCGGCTCAAGTATTTATGGGCGATACGGGAAGCCTTACTTTGGGCGGTATTATTGCCGTTTATGCAATCATCATCAGAAAAGAATTGTTGATACCGATCCTTTGCGGGATATTCTTTGTAGAGAGCCTCTCCGTACTGGTTCAGGTATTATATTTCAGGTATACCCGGAAGAAATATGGCGAAGGACGTCGTATCTTTAAGATGACGCCTATACATCATCATTTTCAGAAGTCCGGAAATGCCGGCATACAAGCCTTTATACAACGCCCGTATAATATTATACCGGAATCGAAACTTGTCGTGCGTTTCTGGCTTATTGGGATTATTCTTGCGGTAATAACGATTGTCACGTTAAAAATCAGATAGAATAATGAACGCACGAATCGTTATATTAGGAGCGGGAGAAAGCGGTGTCGGAGCTGCGGTATTGGCGCAAAAAAAAGGCTTTGACGTTTTCGTTTCCGACTTCTCATCAATTAAACCGGAGTATAAAAAAACGCTGGACGAGCATGAGATAGAATGGGAAGAAGGGACGCATACGGAAGAGAAAATACTGAATGCCGACGAGATTGTGAAGAGCCCCGGCATACCTGATAATGCGCCCGTTATCCGGAAAATAACGGGAAAAATGATTCCTGTCATCTCGGAAATAGAATTTGCCGGTCGTTATACGGATTCGAAGATGATTTGTATCACGGGAAGCAACGGTAAGACGACAACGACGATGCTTACGTATCATATATTGAAAAATGCCGGCCTCGATGCAGGACTGGCCGGAAATGTGGGCAGCAGCCTTGCCTTGCAGGTGGCCGAGAATCCGCATCCGTATTATGTAGTCGAACTTAGTAGTTTTCAGTTGGATAACATGTACGATTTTAAGGCGGATGTCGCGGTCTTGCTGAACATAACGCCAGATCATCTGGACCGTTATCATTATAACTTTCAGGAATATGCCGCTTCCAAATTCCGAATTGTCAGGAATCAGACGACGGATGACGCCTTTATATTCTGGAATGATGATCCGGCGATAAAAGAAGGTATTGGAAAGTTCCACCCGAAAGCGACGCTCTATCCGTTTTCGGAAAGTCCCGGGCCGGGGGTAAAAGGCTATGTTAGAAATGGAAATATTGTTATGGAAACATTAAAAGGAATATATATAATGGACAGAGATTTATTATCCCTGAAAGGAACGCACAACATGTATAATTCGTTAGCATCGGGTATTGCGGCGAAGGTTATGGATATACGTGATGAAAAAATTCGCGCATCACTGAGCGATTTTTGTGGCGTTGAACATCGTCTGGAAATGGTTACCCGTGTGAAAGGCGTTGATTATATCAACGATTCGAAAGCGACAAACGTGAACTCGTGCTGGTATGCCCTGCAAAGTGTGAACACTCCGTTGGTGCTTATCCTCGGAGGTACGGACAAGGGCAATGATTATTCCGAAATAGAACCTCTTGTCAGGAAAAAAGTACGTGCATTGATTTTTCTCGGTGTCGATAATAGCCGGTTGCATGCGTTTTTTGACGGGAAAGTGTCGCAGATAGAAGACGCCATTTCAATGGAGGAAGCTGTGGATAAGGCTTATAAGGTGGCCGTAAAAGGGGATACTGTATTGTTATCGCCTTGTTGTGCGAGTTTCGATTTGTTTAAAAATTATGAAGATCGTGGCGAACAATTTAAAACTTGTGTACGTAACCTGTAAAAGTTGAAATCGTGGAATTAGTAAATAAATTATTTAAAGGAGACCGTTCCGTATGGATTATTTTCATGCTTCTTTGTCTTGTCTCGCTTGTGGAAGTGTATAGCGCGACAAGTACGCTTGCCTATCGGAATGTCTATTTCTGGTCGCCTATTATGAGGCATGCGCGATTCCTTCTTATAGGTTTTGCGGCGGTACTGATTTTGCATAATATACCAAGCAAGTATTATTCGCTGGCGATTCTCCTCCTGCCGGTGTCCATTATAATGCTGTTTGTTACGCCTTTTATAGGCGTGAGCGCAAATGATGCATATCGCTGGCTTTCATTTATGGGCGTACAATTTCAGCCGTCGGAATTCGCAAAACTTGCATGTATTGTATTTGTTGCATTTATGCTCAGCAAACAGGAACGTTTCATGCCGGATAAGACATTCTGGATCACACTGGTTGGCGTTGGGTTGACCTGCGCCCTGATTCTCCCGGAAAATTTCTCTACCGCGTTCCTCTTGTTTTTTGTTTGTTTCCTGATGATGATTGTGGGGCAGGCGCCATTGAAAAAACTTGTTTTGTTATTTGTCACTTTAGCGCTGCTTGGCGGACTTATTTTCGCGCTTCTTCGTTTTATGCCTCAAGATGTCGCCCATAGATATTTGCCGGATCGGTTCATGACGTGGAAAGGGCGTATTGATGATTTTGGTAAAAACAAAGATGAAAATAAATATGTGATAACCGATGATAATTTTCAGGTGAATCATGCGAAGATCGCTATTGCACGCGGCGGCATACTGGGAAAACTGCCGGGACGTAGCGTGCAGCGTGATATCCTGCCGCAGGCGTATTCCGACTTTATCTATGCCATCATCATAGAAGAAATGGGGCTTATCATCGGAGGACTGGGCGTTCTGATGTTATATGTCATCCTTATGTTTCGAGTGGCTATTATTGCGCGACGGTGCGAAAAGCTGTTCCCGAAATATCTTGCGCTTGGATGTGGTCTTTTAATTGTGATTCAGGCATTTATAAATATGGCTGTAGCCGTTAACCTGATACCGGTGACGGGGCAGCCGCTACCGTTGATAAGTCGTGGAGGTACATCGACGATGCTTACTTGTTTGTATTTCGGCATCATATTGAGTGTCAGTCGTTTTGGCGCCGGCATGGGTGATGAAAATGATGCGAAGGAAGAAAATGAAAATAATGGAGATACTGAAAAGGTTGTTACTGATGAAGACAAATAAATCATAGAACTTGATATTGTTTATGAGTAATTATAGAATTATAATAAGTGGCGGAGGAACGGGAGGGCATATATTTCCTGCCGTATCGATAGCCAACGAAATCAGGTGTCGTTTTCCGGATGCGGAAATCTTGTTTATCGGCGCCGAAGACCGGATGGAGATGGAGCGAGTGCCGGCAGCCGGATATAAGATTATCGGTTTACCTGTGAGCGGGTTTAATCGCGCTCATCTGTTGAAAAATTTCGGCGTTATCGTCAAACTATTCAAAAGTCTGCGTATGGCAAAAAAGATTATTCGCGAATTTAATCCGGACATAGCGATAGGCGTAGGCGGTTACGCGAGCGCTCCTACGTTATGGGTAGCGTCTTCGCTTCGTATTCCCGTGTTGATTCAGGAGCAGAACTCGTATGCCGGAGCGACGAACAGGCTACTTGGTAAACGGGCGGCCAGGATATGTGTCGCTTACCGGAGTATGAACAAGTTTTTTCCGGCAGATCGTATTGTTATAACAGGAAATCCTGTAAGGAAAGATATTGAAAATATAAACGAAAAAGCTCCGGAAGCGTTGAGTTATTTCGGACTTGAAGTGAATAAACCGGTGTTGCTGATTGTCGGCGGAAGCCTCGGTGCACGTACGATAAACAACAGTGTACACCGGGGATTACAGGCGTTGATGGATGCCGGCCTTCAGGTGATATGGCAGATGGGACGTTATTATTATGATTTGACGAAGGAAGAACTCAAAGATAAGGATTACAAAGGGCTGTGGTTCTCCGATTTTATTTCGCGCATGGATTTTGCTTACGCTGCGGCCGACTTGGTTATTTCGCGCTCCGGAGCGGGAACCATCTCGGAACTGTGTCTTTTGAGTAAGCCTGTAATACTTGTCCCGTCTCCGAATGTGGCGGAAGATCATCAGACGAAAAATGCGCGAGCGTTGTCCGATAATAATGCTGCGCTTCTTATTCCGGATAACATGGCGGAAGAACGCCTTATCTCTGCTGCGATAGAGTTGATCGGAGATGAGAAATGGTTGCAGTCTTTAAGTGAACATATTGCCCTTTTTGCCCAATTTAACAGCGCGGAAAGGATTGTCGACGAAGTTGTCGGGATAATAAAAAAATAATCGTCGGTCGGTTAGAATGAAAGCGTATGAAGAACTTTTTTGAAAGAGAGGTAGTTTTTGAAAGTCGAATTTTAAATGAAATGAATGGATTTAAATAAGATATCATCAGTGTATTTTATAGGCGCCGGAGGCATTGGAATGAGTGCGCTTATACGTTATTTTCTTGCTAAAGGAAAGCGTGTGGCCGGTTATGACCGTACACCGTCGGCTTTGATCGCTAAACTTATTACCGAAGGGGCTGCCATCCGGTTTGATGATGATGTGGCCTCTATTCCGGAAGATTTTCGGAATCGGAATACGACCCTCGTCGTTTATACGCCTGCTGTGCCGGATTCGCATCGTGAACTGACATATTTCCGCCGTGCCGGATTCGAAGTCTTGAAACGTTCTCAGACGCTTGGGCTTATCACCGATTCGTCGCGGGGTATATGTGTAGCCGGAACGCATGGGAAAACGACGACCTCGTCGATGACGGCTCATCTTCTCAAACAGTCGACCGTAGACTGTAATGCATTTCTTGGCGGTATACTGAAAAATTACGACAGTAACCTGGCGCTTTCACAACACAGTGACCTGACCGTTATTGAGGCTGACGAGTATGACCGTTCTTTTCATTTTCTGACGCCTTATATGGCGGTTATTACATCGGCCGATCCCGACCATCTTGATGTTTATGGTACGCAGCAGGCTTATCGCGCCGCTTTCGGAAAGTTTACCGCACTGATCCGTCCCGGTGGCGCACTTATCATGAAAAAGGGGGTAGATGTGACGCCTGATTTGCAACATGATGTGAAACTGTATACTTATTCGGCGACCGACGAAACGGCCGACTTTCATGCCTCCGGCATACGAGTAGGTAATGGCGAGATATTTTTTGATTTTGTGTCGCCGGAAATTCGTATAACGGATGTTCGGCTGGGCGTTCCTGTCAGAACAAATATTGAGAATGGGATAGCGGCGATGGCTATCGCTTTGCTTAACGGCGTTACGGACGAAGAAATGCGTGCGGCGATGGCGACTTTTGCCGGAGTGCAACGACGTTTCGACTTTCAGATAAAGAACGATCGAGTTGTTTATATTGACGATTACGCCCATCATCCGCAGGAATTGAGGAGTTGTATACAGTCGGTAAAAGAACTTTATAGAGGTCGCAGGGTGACCGGTGTTTTTCAGCCGCACCTGTACACGCGGACACGCGATTTTGCCGATGAATTTGCATCAGCGCTCTCGTTGCTTGACCGGCTTATTCTCCTCGATATTTATCCGGCGCGAGAAGAACCGATTCCCGGCGTCACTTCGGAAATGATTCTCCGTAAAGTGACGCTATCCGAGAAAACGCTATGCCGGAAAGAAGAACTGCTGAGCCTGTTGGAAAAAGAAGATACGGATGTGCTCATTACCCTTGGAGCTGGCGATATCGATAGCTTTGTAGAGCCTGTACGGGAGATGTTAAATAAAAAATATGCGTAGAAAATGAAGAAACTCTTGTATATCATCTTTTCAATATTGTTATTCGTATATATTGCTGCTGCGATATATTTTTCCGAACATAAAGAACACCGTTATCCCCTGTGTAAAGAAGTAACAGTGATTATAGCGGACAGTCTCGATAAACATTTTCTAAAAGAACGGGATATTGTCGCTTACCTGAAAAAAGCGCGTCTTTATCCTTTGAATAAAAATGGAGACAGTATAAATACGTATAGTATTGAAAACGCGCTTCTAAAGAACGAAATAATAGAGACGGCAGAAGTCTCCCGCACAGTTTCCGGCAAAATAAAAATTGTCATTTCACAAAAAATGCCTATATTGCGGGTGTTTAGCCAGGCAGGAAGTTATTATGTCGATAAGTCGGGCAAGATAATGCCTCCTGTATTGGGACAGGCTATTTACGTCCCTGTTGCAAGCGGAAATATAGAAAAAACGTTTGCGATGACGAATTTGTATAAATTTGCGCTATTTTTGCAGAAAGATGATTTCTGGAATAGCCAAATCGAACAGATTTATGTCAGATCGGTTGACGATATAGAAATCATTCCCCGTGTGGGAAGTCACCGAATTATAATTGGGAGTCTGGAAAATTATGAAAGCAAACTGGAACGCTTGCGTTTATTTTACGAACAGGTGATACCAAAGATGGGATGGGAAAAGTATTGCATTGTAAATTTGAAATATAAGAACCAAATTGTGTGCACAAAAAGTAAAAATGTAGAGCCATGACGGATTATATTGTAGCTATTGATTTAGGGACGTCTCATATAACGGGGATCGTCGGAGAGAAAAATGTAGACGGAACGTTTTCTGTCGTTTCCTGTGAAATGGTAGATTCTTTGTCTTCCTGTATTCACAGAGGGAATATTTATAATGTTGAAAACACGGCGAAACAGGTCGGTCGCCTTCTTAAAAAACTGGAAAGTAGCCTGAAAGGTAACTATATTGACAGGGTTTATGTCGGAGTTGGCGGACAATCCGTCCGTACCGTCGACCATATGGAATATATAGAAATAGAAAGCGGAGAGGTCGTTTCGACCGGCGATATACGCATGCTTGAAGAGAAATGCGGGAAGTATAAACCGGATTTGCTGGATGTGCTTGGCGTTGCACCCGCCATTTATTATGTTGACGGACGAAAAGAAGAGAATCCTGTTGGCGTACCGTGTAACCGTCTTGAGGCGCGTTATAAGATTGTTGTCGGACGCAAATCTATCCGTAGGGAACTTACAAAAAGTTTATCCGAACGTTGTGGCAAAGAGATTGTCGGCATCATCGTTTCGCCGTTGGCGCTGGCGGATGCGATGCTTAGTAATGAAGAGAAAGAGCTGGGTTGTGCGCTTGTTGACTTTGGCGCCGGAGCAACGTCCGTTACCGTTTATAAAAACGGCGATTTGTTGTATTCGGCGGTTATTCCCTTAGGCGGAAACCTGATTACACGCGATATCATTTCACTGCAGTTGACGGAAGCACTGTCGGAAAAACTGAAAAAAGAATACGGATGCGCAATACTGAAAAAAGAAGATGACGGTAAAATGATAAAAATTGATATGGAGGGTGACGACCGGGAAATATCAGTGAACGATTTGAACGCAATTATCGAGGCGCGTGCAAAGGAAATCGTAGAAAATGTATATGCGCGTATCAGCGAAGTGATAGATGTTAAGTCGTTAGGCTATGGCATTGTAATCTCAGGACACGCATCGGAACTTAAAGATTTGCCGGAACTGATTCAGGAAAGATTCAAAATCAAAGTGCGTCATTCAGCTATACGGGGCGGTCTGGTGCGAGGCGATGATAGCATGACCGGAAACCCTTTGTATATGACTGCCGTAAGCATTATGCTTAAAGGAACGGAACCCTGCGTCTCGTGTCCGTTAGCGCCGTCGGAACCTGTCGTCGAAGAAGACAATGGCAGCAATGATGAGAACGAAAAGGAGGAAGAAAAAATTACGGCACGCCGGGGGGGATTTTTTAGAAGTAAAAGAAATAAAGCAAAATCGGATACGGATACCGCTCATAGAACTGAAAGCGGGAACTCCGGAGATGACGATAAAAAAGGGAGGAACTGGGGAAGTCTTTTTGACGACTTATTTAAAGAAAGTTGACGTTGTGTATTTAAGAAGCAGAAAAAACGAATAGATAGTATGAATACGAATGTAGGAATGAATTTCAATTTTCCGGAAGATTCGACTAAAATTATTAAAGTAATCGGAGTCGGAGGCGGAGGCGTAAATGCCGTGAATCACATGTATGAATGTGGTATTCATGGCGTTAATTTTGCCGTTTGTAATACTGACAGGCAGTCGTTTGTCGACGTGAATGTCCCTGTAAAAGTTACGTTAGGGGCCGGATTAGGGGCCGGTGGACAACCTGCAAAAGCAAGGGAGGAATTTAAAAAGAGCGTTGCCGAAGTAGAACAATTACTTGATGATGGTACAAAAATGGTTTTTATTGCCGCAGGTATGGGAGGCGGAACAGGTTCGGGAGCCGGCCCGCTTCTGGCTAAGATGGCTAAAGATAAAGGGATTCTTACGGTGGGTATCGTTACGATTCCTTTTCTCTTCGAAAGGATTCCGCGGATTATTAAAGCGTTGAACGCCGTTGAAGAAATGAGCCGTAATGTCGACGCGTTGATTGTTATTAATAACGAGCGCCTGAAAATTTTCTATCCCGACTTCGATATTGATGAAGCATTTAAGAAACCGAATGAGGTGTTGGCCATGGCCGTTAAAAGCATCGCCGAGATAATTACCGTTAAAGGCGTTATCAACCGTGACTTTAATGATGTGACTACAACGATGAAAGACGGCGGCGTCGCCTTAGTGAGTTATGGCTTCGGCAGCGGTGAAAACCGTCTTGATAATGCAATTCAGGAAGCGCTCGATTCGCCTTTGTTGAGCAATAACGATATTTATAATGCAAAACGGGTGCTGTTCTATATCTCATACCGGAAAGATGCTCATTTCAAGGTGGAAGAACTCACTAATTCCATAGATAATTTTATGGGACGTTTCGATAAACATATCGATATGAATTGGGGACATGGAACAGATAACTCACTGCTGCCGGAACAGGAAGTGAAATTTACGATTATTGCGACCGGCTTCGGCCTTGATGCAGTTCCCGAAATAAAGGAAAAGATGGATGAAAATGCCATATTGGAAGCGCAGAAAGAGAGTGAGCAGCGTGAAAAAGATGAAAATCGAGTTAAAGGCATTTATGGAGAAAACCTGATAACGAATGTAAAAGTAAACAGGGTTTCACAGTCTAGCATTGTTGTCTTGACGATAGATGAAATGGACGATGACGGTTTTCTTGATTTTATAGAGAAAACACCTACGTACAATCGTAATCCTAAAGAAATAGCCATCAAACGCAAGCCGGCCAAAAACACCGTTACGGCACGAGAGCCGGTAACGGCTCCGGATGCCGGCGGTGGTGACGTAACGATTATTGAATTTTAATGGACATAAATCATAAAATTATGCAAATGAAAACGGCATTATATGAATGTCATGTGGCGTGTGGCGGGACAATTGTCACTTTTGCAGGATATCTTCTTCCTGTGCAATATCCGACGGGTATTATTGCGGAACATATGGCCGTGCGTACGGCGGCCGGCATTTTTGACGTTTCGCATATGGGCGAAATCGTATTTTCCGGCAAGGATGCACTTAAAAATCTGAATAATATGCTGAC
Source organism: Tannerella sp. (assembly GCA_031258835.1). Taxonomy (GTDB): domain Bacteria; phylum Bacteroidota; class Bacteroidia; order Bacteroidales; family Tannerellaceae; genus Tannerella. The sequence goes on along the minus strand of JAIRMH010000131.1, from coordinate 10,934 downwards.
AAACGATTTTACGTCGATGATTGATGGCCAGGTTCGTTACAGCGTGATGTGTAACGACCGGGGCGGATGTCTGGACGATCTTATTGTTTACAGGCTGAATGAGGACACCTTCTGGGTAGTCGTGAATGCTGCTAATAAAGAGAAGGATTTCGAATGGATGAAGGCGCATGCCTTTGGCGATGTCACCGTCAGAGATATCTCCGGCGATGTAGCTCAACTGGCTATACAAGGCCCTCGTGCAAAGGAAATTATGCTCAGGCTTGTGCCGGAGAGTGCGTTACCTGCGAAATATTACTTTTTTAAGGAAAATGTGCTGGTTGGAGGTATGCAATGTCTTATTTCACAGACGGGATATACCGGCGAGGATGGATATGAAATATATCTCTCCAATGAAGATGCTCCCGGTATGTGGCATCTTCTCCTCGAAACCGGGAAGGAGGCCGGACTGACGCCTTGCGGACTGGGTGCACGCGATACATTGCGCCTCGAAGCGGCAATGCCTCTTTACGGACACGAGATGAACGACGAAATATCGCCCTTAGAGACGGCTTTAAACTTTGGCGTGAAGATGCAAAAAGATGATTTTATAGGCAAAAAAGCGATCGAGGAAAGAGGGAACCCCCAAATCGAACGTATAGGACTGAAAATCATCGGACGCGGAATCGCCCGTGAACATCAGGATGTATATCTTGGCGATGCGCTTATCGGGCAAACAACATCCGGTACGTACGCCCCGTTCCTGAAATATCCGATAGCGATGGCACTTGTCCGAACGGGAACCGTAGAGACGGGAATGCATGTTGAGATGGATGTACGCGGACGGCGTGTCGCCGCCGAAGTCATCCCATTACCTTTTTACAAAAAAAATCAACGTTAGTTGATGATTGGCAAAAAAACAATTCTTAATTTATAATATCTTATGAACAAAATACTTGAAAATATTTTTTTCGCGGAAACCCACGAATGGGTGGAATTTATAAGCGATACGGCTGTGCGTGTCGGCATTTCCTTTTTCGCACAGCATGAACTTGGCGATTTGGTGTTTATCAATCTTCCCGAAGTCGGCGATACGGTAACGGCTGGCGTTGCATTCGGCGACGTGGAATCGGTAAAGGCCGTTTCGGATATCCTGTCTCCCGTGACGGGAATTGTCTCGGCAATCAACGAAGATTTATTGAACAGTCCCGAGAAGATTAATAAAGATCCTTATGGAAGTTGGTTTATCGAAGTGGAAGGCATTACCGGAAAATCAGCGTTGATGAGTCCGGCGGAATACGAGGTTTTTTGTGAGAAGGAGGCGCATTGATGGGTAGTTATATTCCGAAAAACTCGTCGGAATGTCAACAGATGCTTCACGAGATTGGCATTAAATCTGTCGACGAATTGTTTTCGCAGATTCCGGATGAGATAAAAATAGCGCGCCTGAATCTTGCTGAGGGCATGTCCGAACTTGAAGTAAAACGTTATGTCGACCGTATAGCCGATAAAAATATACATTTCAAAACGATTTTCCGCGGTGCGGGGGCGTATCGTCACTATATCCCTTCGATAGTAGGAAATATTACGGGTAAAGAGGAGTTTGTTACGGCATATACCCCTTATCAGGCTGAAATTTCGCAGGGAATACTTCAGGCTATATTCGAGTTCCAGACGATGATATGCCAGCTTACGGGAATGGATGTCGCGAACGCTTCCGTTTATGATGGGGCTTCGGCTGCCGCAGAATCCGTAGCGATGTGCATAGAGCGTAAACGTAAGAGAATGTTGGTCTCCGCATCTGTCGATCCGATGACGATACGTACGATGCAGACCTATTGCAGCGGTTCGGGCGTGCAACTCGTCATTGTTCCCATGAAAGACGGCGTTACCGATAGGGAAATTCTGAAAAATACGCTTGATGAAGGGACTGCCGGATTTTACGTACAACAGCCTAATTATTACGGACAGATAGAAGATGCGGAGACGTTAGGACGGATTGTCCACGATGCCGGAGCCAAATATGTGATGGGCGTTAATCCCATATCGCTCGGTATCATAAAAACGCCTGCAGAACAGGGCGCCGATATTGCCGTCGGCGAAGGTCAGCCGCTCGGCATACCGCTTTCTTTCGGTGGCCCTTACCTCGGCTTTATGACTTGTACAACCGCGATGATGCGTAAACTTCCGGGGCGTATAGTCGGAGAGACGGTCGATATCGACGGGAACCGCGCCTTTGTTCTTACGCTTCAGGCACGCGAACAGCATATACGCCGAGAAAAAGCATCTTCCAATATATGCTCCAATCAGGCGTTATGTGCAATGACCGCGGCGGTTTATCTGGCCGCGATGGGGCCGAAAGGACTACGCCGGGTAGCGACACAATGTCTCTCGAAAGCACACTATGCCGCATCGAAGATTGCCGGGATTCCGGGATTCGAATTACGTTACAACGGTGAGTTCTTCCACGAATTTGTTACGGAATGTCCGGACGGCGATGCCGCCGTAGCGCTTGCAGCCCTTGAAAAAGAAGGGATACTGGGAGGATATCCCGTTGACGGCGGTATTCTCTGGTGCGTAACGGAGATGAACACTAAAGAAGAAATAGATAAACTGACGGAAATACTTTTAAACATATGAAATTATTATTTGAAATAAGTAAAGACGGACACGGATGCGATTTGCTTCCCGCTCTTGATGTGCCGGAAGTTGTCCTTCCTGCGAAAGACAGGCGTACGCTTCCGCTTCCGCTTCCGCAATTATCGGAAATAGAACTGAGCCGCCATTATACATGCTTGATGAAACGAACGTTTGGCGTCAACAGTGGTTTTTATCCGCTCGGTTCGTGTACGATGAAATATAATCCGCGTATCAATGAAGATATGGCGTCGCTTCCCGGCTTCAGGGAAATACATCCTTTGCAGCCGGAACATACGGTTCAAGGATGTATGGAGGTGTTCTCGGAAACAGAAAAAGCATTGTGTGAAATAACGGGAATGGATGCCGTCACATTTCAGCCTGCAGCGGGAGCGCATGGCGAGTTTGTCGGCGTCTTGATGATAAAAGATTATCATGAATCGCGCGGCGATACGAAACGTACGAAAATCATTATCCCGGATGCGGCGCACGGGACTAATCCGGCGTCTGCGACAATGGCCGGTTTTACGGTGGTGAATCTTCCGTCAGATGCCGAAGGTTGCGTGGATGTGGAAAAACTGCGAGAGTTTGCCGGCGACGATACGGCCGGACTTATGCTTACAAATCCCAATACGTTGGGTTTGTTTGACAAAAATATACTTGAGATAACGAAAATTATACATGATGCCGGCGGAGTGAATTATTACGACGGAGCAAACCTTAATGCCGTAATGGGTATAGTTAGACCTGGAGACATGGGATTTGATGTCGTACACCTGAATATCCATAAGACATTTTCTACGCCTCACGGAGGTGGAGGCCCCGGATCAGGGCCGGTAGGATGTAAGGCGTTTCTGTGCGATTTCCTGCCTGTTTATCAGGTTGTTGAGCGTGAAGGCGGATACGGCTTTTCAAGTCCTGCGAAGACAATAGGAAGCGTGAAGGCTTTTTACGGTCATTTCCTTGTCGTCGTAAAAGCGTTGACATACATAAAAACGCTTGGAGCCGAAGGAATTCGCAATGCTGCCGTTCATGCGGTGCTGAATGCCAACTACATGCAAAAGAAATTGTCGGAATATTACGATCCGGCCTGTGAAGGATTATGTATGCACGAATTTGTGCTGACGCTCCGGAGACTGAGGGAGAAGACCGGCGTTAGCGCTCTCGATGTCGCAAAAGCGCTGCTTGATGATGGGGTTCATCCTCCTACAATGTATTTTCCGCTCATTGTACAGGAAGCCTTGATGGTCGAACCGACGGAAACAGAGACGAAAGAAACGATAGACGAAGCCGTAGAAATTTTCAAAAATATATATGAAATGATACAGGCTAATCCGCAACAATTACATGAAATGCCGTTGACGACACCCATCCGCCGTCCGGACGAAGTAGCGGCAGCGCGTAATCCACGTCTGAAATTTACAGAGAGTTAGCTGGCTAAACCGATTCATGATGCGGAAATTCACAGAAAGAAGCCCATCGAGCTAAAAATAACAATGTTAAATTTGAAATAATAAAATGAAGTTATCATATATACTGTCGGAACAGACGAATCCGTATAAAAATCTTGCATTAGAAGAGTATCTTCTGTGGAATGTGGAGAAAGACGAGTGTATCCTTTACTTGTGGCAAAACAGGCATACCGTCGTTATTGGGATAAATCAGAACCCATGGAAAGAAGCCCATGTTAAAGAGCTTGAACGGGATGGCGGCTTTCTTGCGCGGCGAATGTCGGGAGGAGGCGCTGTTTTTCATGATCTGGGAAACCTGAACTTTACCTTTCTCGTACGTGATGAAAAGTATGATTTAGCTTGTCAACTTGATGTAATCATACATGCGGTCGCCAAGTTTGGCGTACATGCCGTACGATCGGGACGTAATGATATTCTGGCCGACGGGAAAAAGTTTTCCGGAAATGCGTTTTTCAATTCACGCGGACACTGTTATCATCACGGCACGTTACTTTTGGATGTGGATATGTCGAATCTTTCGCGTTACTTGAACGTGTCGCACACAAAACTGCAGTCGAAAGGTGTCGATTCCGTCCGCTCACGTGTGATCAACCTGAGAGATCTCGCGCCGGATATTACCGTTGAATCGTTGCAGGCGGCTTTGATAGAGGCGTTCGGGGAAGTCTATGGCGCTCCCCCGCAGTTATTATCCGATGAACGTCTGAATCAGGAAGAGGTTGGGAAATATGCGGAAAAATATGCGTCGTGGGAATGGCGTCTGGGGCGAAAATTACTTTTTACGACCGAATACCAAAATCGTTATGCTTGGGGAGACTTGACATTACAGTTTTGCGTCGAAGGAGGCATTATAAAAGATGCAATCGCATATTCCGACGGGATGGAGACGAATTTTATAAGAGCAATGGGCGATACGCTTAAAGGCGTCGTTTTCTCGTCTTCCGAAATGAAGAACCGTTTACTTCGCTTGGCGCAATTCGTGCCGGTTGACAAAACCATGCTGGATGATATAACAGCTCTTGTGGAGGAACATAACTTTTAGATGAAATGATATATTTAAAAATATACTGTTGATGAAGAAAGAAGATGCAGCGCTTGTATGTTTTTCCGGCGGGCAAGATTCGACGACTTGCCTTTTTTGGGCGAAGGAGCACTTTGAGTATGTCGAAGCTGTGATTTTTCGATATGGGCAGCGACATTCTAACGAAGTGGGAATAGCAGGTAAGATTGCATCCGAAGCAGGAGTGCCGTTTCAGATATTTGATTTGTCATTATTGTCGCAACTTGCTCCGAATGCCTTGACAGACCATACAATTAAGATGGACGAGAAACCGCCGACGGGGAGTTATCCCAATACATTCGTTCCGGGACGCAATATGGTCTTTTTAACGTTCGCCGCCATATTGGCGCGAAGCCATGGCATATATAATATCGTAACAGGAGTTTCTGCCGCCGATTACAGCGGATATCCCGATTGTCGCGATACGTTTGTCCGTTCATTAAATGTAACGCTCAATCTTGCCATGGATGAACAGTTTGCGCTGCATGCACCATTGATGAAAAAGGATAAAAGCGAAATATGGGCATTGTCTGATGAGTTGGGGGTCTTCGACTTGGTAAAAACGCAGACGCTGACATGTTACAATGGCATCCCCGCCGCCGGTTGCGGTCGATGTCCCGCCTGCCGGCTTCGCAATGCCGGCCTGGAAAAATATTTGGCAAGAAAAGGTAAGGCGAACGTAAACCCCCTGCATTTTCGTGAAGAGTGAATTTTGATACGCTATAAAAACCGGAGGCTGTCTCAAAAGCGATAACCCTGATTTGCTTATTGCATATATCAAACAAAGGATTTGATGTGTAAGCGTCGACTTCGGGGTGATATCCGAATCGAAAAAAACAAGATGATTTTTGTTGTAAATTATTCTTGAATTGAGAACTATTTGAAACCTAAAACAATCAATCATTATGAATAAGATTATTTTTGCCTTTATTATAAGTCTGTGGGGCTTGCAAAACATTTATCCTGCTCGTATTTCTCGCCCGAACCCTAGAGCAGTCGCCATGTCGATTATAGATTCCGGCAATATCCGCGTGTTTTATGCATTAAATGCCGTCGATATCAAAAAAACAGAAACTTATGACGACCTTCAAAGATTGGAAATAGGGACGAAGATCTCCAAATATTTCAGTCATTTTGTCTATAATTCCGATTCGTTAATTTCCGAGTGGGCGAAATTAAATAAGGGGAGACAGAGTGTTCCCCGGTGGATGGGCGATAGAGGCAAAGATGATAATTGGTCGGAATATTATTATACCGACTATTTCAAGGATTTTTCAGCCGGGAAACTTACCGAATACGTTCGTATGCCTTGGGGAGGGTTGCCTGATTTTCAGTGCAGTGGAAATATCCCAGTACAAGAATGGACAATCGAAGACGACACATTAACGATTGCAGGTTATTTATGCCAGAAAGCAACATGCAGATTCGGAGGAAGAGATTTTATCGCATGGTTCACTCCAAGTATCCCTATAAGTAACGGCCCATGGAAATTCGGCGGACTTCCGGGATTAATATTGAAAGTATATGACAATGACAAATTATATACTTTTGAGTGTATAAGAATTGAAAACAACAAGGAAAAATATCCAATTAAAATGCACAACTATAATAACCACACGAATATCAAAAGGGAAAAACTTCTCGAATTGTATAATAAAATTCACGATGACTATCACAAAGTAGCCGGTATTAATTTTACATATACTACTCCTCCTCCCCCAAAAGTACCCTATCATCCTTTAGAACTGGAATAAAAACATGAAATATATCCTGCTCATCCTGTTCATATTGCCAACCATAACTATTGTTTCAGCGCAAACTGTTATCACAGGAAATATCAAAAACAAAAATGACGATACACTTTCCGCAATAGTAACCGTACAGGCAAAGGGAAACATTGCAATTGCAGGATTCACATCTACTGACGCCAATGGAAATTATACCCTTAAATACGCGGGAACTGCCGATAGCATCATCATCACAGCGACAGGAATGAATATCGGAAAACACACGAGTACCGTCGTCAACCGCACTCAAAAAATTGATTTTGTCATTGATGAAAAACCTTTGGAACTCAAGGAAGTAACCGTAACTGCACCCAAAATTAAACTTCGAGGCGATACGCTGGAGTATTCGGTGAATGCATATATTGATCAGAATGACCGCATTATCGGCGACGTGCTGAAAAAAATGCCGGGCATTGAAGTCGCCCAAAATGGAAGAATATCTTATCAAGGTAAGGATATAAACAAATTCTATGTGGAAAACCTTGATTTGTTGCATGGGCGCTACGGGATTGCCACAAATAACATTCCGGCAAAAGACGTTTCGACGGTTCAGGTAATGGAAAACCACCAACCCATTAAAGCCTTGCAAGACAAGGTAATATCAGACAAGGTCGCGATTAATTTGAAGCTGAAAGACAGCGTCAAAGGTTCGTTTTCTCTTTTCGGACTTGCCGGCGCCGGTTACAGGCCTGTTCTTTGGAGCGCCGAACTGGGTTCGATGTATTTTGCCAAAACCATGCAAAATATGAATGTATACAAAAGCAATAATTCGGGTGACGACGTCGCTTCGGAGTTCCGGGTTCATTACGATTACGAGCGCGTATATATGAACGCCGGCAGTATGCTGTCCATACACTCTCCGACGATTCCGCCCATCTCTCAAAAACGTTACCTGTATAATAATTCCCACGCCGTAACCGCTAATCAACTGCTCAAACTCAACGACGATATGGATCTTACGGTAAATGCGCTTTATTACAATGACCGGACAGGAAAAGAGGGTTATTCGCGTTACGAACAGTATCTTCCGGGCGATAGCCTGCTTACCGTAGAGGAACACATTCGTGCGTCGAGCAAAATACATAATGCCGAAGTTGCGTTGCGCCTGAGCAGCAATGCCACCGATTATTACCTGAACAACGCACTGAATCTGTCGGGAAACTGGAACAGTGACGAGGGTATGGGGCTAACCCGCAGCAATGCCCACAACATTGACAGAAACATCCATCAATATCTCGAAAAACCGTCTTTTTCAATAGATAACACTCTGAATCTGATAAAAAACATCAAAGATAATTCGTATAAAATTTATTTTTCAACAGGATACAGCGCCCGTCCTCATGCCTTGACGGTAAGTCCGACCGGTTATTTTGGAAATGATACGCTTGCGACGCTTTCCCAAGAGATCCTCTCAAAAGATTTTTCTTCGGCGCTAAGAATAAGCTATGGTATTAAACTCGGCTATTTTAATCTGGATTACGCTTTGTGGGGACGAGTAGACATTTGCAATATGGAAACGGATTTGCAGGGCGAACGTTATAACGGGCAAATCCATTCGAGCGATTCTCTGAAAAACAATCTCGAATACGATACTTATCAAACCGGCATTCATCAAAACTATGTGTTCGACAATAGACAGGCTTTTTGAATCGCGGTCGAGCAGTGGTAATATTTCGTTTATATACAAAAACATTTTCGAAGCCCTGTTTATCAATGGTGGATTCAAATATAACCGCTCGTGGAAAAATCTGCTTTACGGATATAATTATCAGGGAATTATGAGTGTAAAAACGACCATTGACCAACCGACGGAATCAAGCGGTTATGACGTAAACGTCAACGTAAGTAAAGGACTTGACCTTTGGCCGGCTACCATACGCATTTTCGGAGGATACAATGAAAATACGGGCAAACTGTTAATTCAGGATGAGATACTTAATTATCAATCGGAAGGATACAGCGCCAGGGGTAGTTTGAATATAAATCCCACATCCCTTCTAAGCGTTAATTATTCTTTTGCATGGAACCAAAGCAAAAGTTATATCATAGAGAATACCGAAGGGTTTCCTGCCATACGGGGAATATCACAAACGGCAAATATGAATGTATTTCCTCATAAAACGTTAACAGTCAACATCAACTTCGAACACCAATACAACAATGCGACAAGCAGCCGTCACACAACTTTCGCCGACGCAGGCGTAAAATTTCGGCATAAACAATGGGATTTGGAGTTGGCATTAAACAATATATTCAACACCAAACAATATGTTTCGGCTTCGTACAGTGATATAAGTACGTATTATTACAGTTATCAACTCCGACCTATGTGTTTTTTGTTAAAAACAAGATTTAAGTTGAAATAAGAATGGTTACATTAAAGAAACAGGATATGGAAGATAAAAATTACTGGTTTTCATTAAAATCTCATGTATATGTAGAATTTAAAAAAAATAGGATCTTACTATATGATACATATAAAGGTAATCATATAGAAACCGAACTGCGTGAAACAGTTGATATGGTTTCACAATTGTATGAACCTCAAAATCTGGGAGTAATTTTCTTAACAAAAGAAATGCAAAAGAATGTAAATATCAGGAATTTTATACAAAATGTGCTTATGAATCAAATGGGCGATTTAACGGATGTGGACAAAATGCCGGACAAACCGGTTAGTCTACTTAAATGACCAATGTACAACCACTTGTCCTCATTGTAAAAAATACTGCGAGCAATTGTATTGCTGTACTGCGAATAACACAGGTCAGGAACTGTCTGTTGAAGAAATAAATCGTATTTTTAAGCAGATACAATATTCTTCTATCGGCAAAGTAAATATATTGGGTGGAAATATCTTCCAATATCAACATTTAACCGAATTGAATCTGCTTTTTGATTCTTTCAGAGAAATAATACATTGCTATTTCCATTATGAAAATTATAAAGCCAACGTGTTGCCGGATTTCTTAAAATTAGAATTGATTGTCAATTTTCCATTGAAAAACACCGTTTTCGAAAATATATGGAATTTAATAAATAAAGAGAAAACAACAGTACATTTTTTCATTGAAAACGAAAAACAATATGCCATGGTTGAAAATTTAACAGATAACTTCGGCATAGAAAAATATAATATCAAACCATTTTTTAACGGCAGAAATATGAATTTCTTCAGGGATAATATTTTTCTCAGCAAAGACGATATTTTTTCCAAAACATTGTCCATACGCGAAATTTTCAGAAATCAAAAACTCAATTCAAATTTTTTCGGATCACTGTTTATCCTCCCTGCCGGATCAGTTAAAACGAATATGAACAGTCAATCCATAGGCAACATAAAAGCGGACAGATTGTTGAATTTAATATATAGGGAGATGATTGAAAACACGGCATGGAGAAAAGTGCGCGATGTGAATCCGTGTAAATCATGTCTCTACCAGTGGTTATGCCCTCCTCCATCCAATTATGAATTGGTAACAGGAAAACCCAATCTGTGTCATGTGAAACCATGAAACAATATGTTCAGAACTCCAATACTGCCCTCCATTAATAATGAAAAAACGCTTTGTTCACAAAGAAAAAACACATTAACCCAACTTGGCAAAAATGCCCGTCAAAGAGATATGCAACACGATCCGGGAAATAGAAAGCACATTCCGCTGCCTGAAAACCGACCTTGATGTACGTCCGATCTTTCACCAAAAGGACGTCAACACGCAAGCCCATCTCTTTACCGGCATCCGTTATGACTGGCGACACATCCGCAACATCATGTCTTCGCATACGATAATTACCACCCGCATGAAACTCGAAAACAAAGACATCCTGAGCATCCGCCAATCTTCGCGTGCCAATCAACACGCCGCACAAATATATAATGCCCTTCAATTTAAACAGTCGAATCCAGGTATGAGAAAAAAAGCCGTAGTCCTCATGAGCAAAATATCTCCGAAGTATACTGCTGATTATAAGATAGTTACGCGAATGACGGCTCAAAGTTGG